>CAZSGT010000160.1:0-5304 GCA_964606215.1 uncultured Lachnospiraceae bacterium | reverse complement strand
TGCAAGAAAGCTTGGAGCTATGTCAACTGCTGAAAAAGAGAGTTGGAGAAAAAAACTAGATGGATGAGGGAGGGTTAAATAATTATGCAAAAGGTTTCTGTATCGCCTATGTCGCGAAAACGCATCAGGGAGGTTGCAAAAAATTTTCGCCAATTATTTGGACTTGAGGATGTTTTGTATTTCCCTATTGTACGGTTTATTGAATGGTGCCTTCCACAATTAGGCTTGGACTATGAGGTATTGACTGTAGGAGAAATGAATGATACGTATGGGCTTACAAATACGAAGCGTAATATATTATACATTAGAGAAGACGTTTATTTAAGGGCTATAGAGGGAAATCCGAGGGATAGATTTACTCTATGTCATGAATTGGGGCATTTCTTGTTGCATACGCCAGATCGAGTCAGTTTTGCCCGAGGAGATATTCCGGCATATAGGGATCCGGAATGGCAGGCTAATGTATTTGCTGGAGAGCTTATGGCGCCATATCATTTAACAAATTATATGAGTGTAGATGAAATAATGGACCGATGCGGAATGTCAAGGCAGGCCGCAGAAATACAATACAATTTGTACCATGGAAAATAGGATGTTAAGGGATTTTTCCCATAACATAGAAAAAGCCAAGCACACAAGGTGCTTGGCCACTCGCAAAAGATATTTATTTTGCGACTGTTATAATTTCTTCTCACAAAATAAATTATAGCATTATAAATATCCTTTTGCAAGTGGATTTTGTGAAAGGAGGGATCAGTATGTATATTCTTAGGGCATCAATGACTACAAAAGATGGGACAAAGATATATGCAAGAGATTATGGAAAAAGGGCTTTTCGCATATGGATTGGTCCTGGAAAAGAACCTATAAAGAAATAAGGAATCACCTATATGTATGCAGTCTACATATAGGTGATTCTTTTAGAATGTGTTATTCTAAGAATTTGGTCTTCGTAACTGGTTTAGCCTGTCAGCAAGCTGCAGGTCTTTATCCGGATACAGATGGGAATAGGTGTCTAGCGTGGTTTTCACGGATTCATGACCCAGCCGGTCGGCTATTTCCAGAGGAGCAAAGCCCATTTCAATAAGCATGCTGGCGTGTGAGTGCCGGAGGTCATGCACCCTGATAGGTTGAAGCCCTGCTGTTTTAGCGGTTCTCTTTATTTCTTTGTCCAGGGCGGATTTTGAAAAATAAAATATCCGGTCTCCTTTTTCAATCCCATAAAGTTTCGATATGTATTCTTGGATATCGTCATATAAAAAGTCCGGAATGGAGATACACCGCTTTGCTTTGGGTGTCTTTGGTTCCAGAAACAATTCCTCTCCCTTTACCTTTGCAAAATTCTTGTTGATATCGATTCGCTTTGTGGGAAGGATGTCTGCAGGAGTGAGGGCCAGCAGTTCCCCAGACCGCATACCGGTATAAAACAGCATATCGAAAGCCAGCTTTACAGATGATTTCTGAATGGCGTGGGAAAATTGCTCATACTGCTCCTGTGTCCAGATGTTCATTTCCTCGGCATTACTGCGTCCCATGCTTCCGGCGGCCTTGCATGGATTGGCCGGAAGGCGGTAATGGGCTACTGCATAGTTCATCAGGGCCGACAGCTGATTGTTGACGGTTTTTAAGTAAGTCTGGGAAAACGGCTTTCCGTCTGCATTATGATAAGAAATCAATTCGTTCTGCCATTTGCGGATTTTTATGGTGTCAATATCGCATACTTTTATATTTCCGAAGTATGGGAGCAGCTTTCCTTCGATGATAAACCGCTTGTTTTCCATGGTGGTGGGTTTTAGGCGGTGTTCCATATCCTCCAGGTAATTTTCTACGAGGGAGGAAAAGAGTATGTCGCTGGAAGTATTCTGCTGATCTAAAAATGACCGTTCGTATTCCTTGGCTTCGCGCTGCGTTTTAAAGCCTCGTTTGCAGATGTGTTTCTTTTTTCCGGTCCAATCGGTATAGTAAAAGTTGGCATACCACATGGTTTTTCCGTTTTTAAGGGTGTATTTATATGCCGGCATAAAGTTACCTCTTAAATATGTTTATTTATAAGATTATGTTATTTTAAAGCCGTTTCCAAGGCCGGGTGTAACCACCAATCATCTGCTACGGTATCAATATTTTCAAATAATAAATTATTAAAATTCAATTTGTTACGTGTTTCCTTGCTGTAGGATGCTTTTATAACGATTTCGTCATTGCTGTTTCCGTAAATATCTACTATAGAGTAAGTAATATTAAAATCCAATGAAAGTGGTTCAATTCCGTCCAATTCCTTCAAGGTATCATAAATGTCTTTATACATTCCTTGGACTATCATTTTATTTGTTAAGTTATCATGTCCTTTAGCTTTTATTAAGGCGAAATTTGTATCAGCAGAATAAGTGATGCTTTCAACGTTGGAACTGCCAAATTCTTTATCTGTTGCAGATTAAATAGAAGATTCATAATTTGTATTAGTAGGATCGGGTACTGTTAATGAATCTGTACTGGATTGAGGCGGCTGAACGGATTCGTTCTGATTTTGTTGTGTCTGCTTATCATCAAGTAATTTCTGTAAATCTGCAATTGTTTTTTGTGCGGCATCAAGTTCTTTTACTTTGGCGTTATATTGTTCCTGCATATAATCAAGTTCTTTTTGTAAAGTTTCAACTTCTTTTGCTTTGGCAGTCAAATCCTCCCCGGAATTACGGGTGTGAGACAAATTCAAAGCAGTAGATATTAAAACCGCTCCAATAATGAAACTGAAGAGAATAGCTGCAATAGGAAACCAGATAGGAGTTTTTTTCTTTTTTGATTGAGTGGCGGTAGAAAATGACACAATATTTTCGCTCTCTTCTTTTGATGCATACTGATATTCAGGGCCTCTTTCCTGAAAAATCGTAGTGGCAGCTTTAATGGCAGCTTCTGTATATCCATTTTGAGGATTCATGATTTCTTGCAGTTCTAAATTGCTTTTTTTTAGATATATTCCATATAGTCTCGTGTATTCATCCATATTTATTTCCCCTTTTTCCTTCGGTACCATTCGAAGGATATTATTTTCCCGGATTATCAGTTCCTGTCTTTTTCAGTAGTTCATCCGCTGCAACGGACGATTTATGTTCTAACTCAAAACATTTTCCAAGTATAATTGTTCGCTCTTTTTTGGATAAAGTGCAAAATGAACCTAATAATGCCATAACATCTTCCGGATTTTTTTTGTAATATAATAAAATTAGTTCCTCGTTAGATGATATGTTTTCTCTTTGAGAGTAATCAAGCAAATAATCAATAGAAATATCCAATACCTCTGCAAATCGAATTAACTCTTCTGCAAACGGCTGTGTGTTGCCAAACCATAATAAATCAAAGCGGTGTTTATCTATACATGTTTTGGAAAGGACATCTTCATAAGTTAAGCCTAATTCAGTCACTTTTTTTCGTATGTTCCAGTTGACTAAACCTTCTTCATAAAAGTAATCTTCACAGCTTCCATGAGTATTTATTTTTTTTGTGCCGACAAGTTCATCCACAGTTATTCCAAAGATGGACGCGAGTTTTTTTAGAACATCTGCTGGTGGAATATGGTCACCACTTTCATAATAGGATACATTTCTTTGAGAAACGCCTATTTGCTCAGCTAATTTTGCTTGTGAAAGATGTTTTAATTCACGAAAATATCTGATGATATTTCCAATGTTGTTTTTTTCATTTATCATTTCAAGAACCTCCAATTCTTATTTTACCAAAATTCTAAAAAAAAGTCTTGACTTAGAACTAAAAGTGCTGTACTATTTATTCAGAACCAATAATTCTAAAAGGGAGGTGCATTATGAATTCTAACAATATGAAAGCCCGAAGAGTTGAACAAGGTCTATCAATGAAAGATTTATCATTTAAGACGCAGATTTCTGAACGATATTTGTATTTTATTGAAAATGGGCAAAAAAATCCATCATTAAAAAAAGCTCAAATTATTTCTGCGGCTCTCGAAACTAGTGTAGAAGATATTTTTTTTACACCTGTTGAGAACTAATGATTCTGATTCTAGTATACATTAAGGTGGTGAAAAGGAAAATGGCAAATATAACAGCGAAGACAAGCTCCAATATATTTTACAAAGCCCGTTGCGAAGCGTCAAAACATAATGATCAGCTTAGCAGCAGGGAGGGAGCTGCAGACATAATGTCCATCGATAGAGGACGTCTTTACAGAATTGAGAGCGGAATAGCCAACCCGTATCCAGAAGAAATTCATCTTATGGCGGATTTATATAATGCGCCGGAACTGGAAAATTATTTCTGCACGAATATGTGTCCGCTGGGTGGGAATATCCCCAAAGCAGAAATTGCAGACCTTGACCGGATTACAGTCAGAATATTATCAGCGTTCCGTAAGCTGGCGGATACAAGAGAGCTTTTACTTGATATTACGGAGGACGGTGTAGTTGATGAATCTGAGCGGATAAGTATGGAAAAGATACTTGAAAATTTAGAGGAATTGGAGCAAATTACGCAGGACATGAAATTGTGGATAAAGAAGAATTTGTAATTATGAGACAAAAAGAGTTGGGAGGTGGCAAATTGTATTTAGCACAGAATTTGAAATATCTTCGCGAGCAGAAAGGCGTAAGTCAGCAGAATATAGCTGATGTTTTAGAAACAAATCAATCCGCAGTAGCTAATTGGGAACAGAACCATAGAAAGCTCGACATAGAAATGATAATACGACTGGCAGAGTATTTTGGTGTAACTCTCGATGATTTGGTATTGAGAGATTTGAGACCTCCTATTCCCAGATATTCGGGTAATATACGTTATCTTCGTTTAAGTCATGGAATAACACAGGAGGACATGGCAAAATTCCTCTGTGTTAGCAAGGCGAGTTATTGCAAGTATGAGAATGGAGTAGTTGATATTGGAATTGAAAAGTTATCAAAGCTGGCGGATTTCTTCGGTGTGACACTGGATCAGCTAGTAAAGCAGGACTTATTAAAGGAGCAGTGATGTATATGAAGGGCAAAAGAATTACACCCGAACGAGATAGGATTTATAAGAACAAAGGCGGTGGAGAGTTCCTTTGTATCCGAGGCTATGCTGGAGATGCAATAATGCAAAATGTTGCCAGTAGATGGACATTTGTGGCACATGGAATAATTCAATACGACGACGATTCGATCGAGTGGGATTATTCTACTGGAGGACATTTTGAGCGTTTGGAAAAAGAATGCCGTTTATGTACAGCAAAATTTGATTTTGGAAAGCTGGTTATTAACCAGTATGCTGGAGAATGGTTGCTTGGTTTTAGAGGCGAGGCAACAAG
>CAZSGT010000159.1:0-5319 GCA_964606215.1 uncultured Lachnospiraceae bacterium | reverse complement strand
TGGCGGATAAAAATATGGATGTGGAGCTGCAAAAGAGCAATATTCTCATGCTGGGACCCACTGGTTCCGGTAAGACATTTCTGGCGCAGTCCCTGGCGAAGGTGCTAAACGTTCCATTTGCCATTGCAGATGCCACGGCGCTGACAGAGGCAGGATATGTGGGCGAGGATGTGGAAAACATTCTCTTGAAGATTATTCAGGCGGCGGATATGGATACCCACCGTGCAGAGTATGGAATTATTTATATTGACGAGATTGATAAGATTACAAAGAAGTCGGAAAATGTATCCATCACCAGAGATGTTTCCGGTGAGGGAGTACAGCAGGCTTTATTGAAGATACTGGAGGGAACTGTTGCCAGTGTGCCGCCCCAGGGTGGCAGAAAGCACCCGCAGCAGGAGTGTCTGCATATTGATACCACAAATATTTTATTTATCTGTGGAGGGGCATTTGATGGACTGGATAAGATTATCGGCGGACGTATCGGACAGAAGTCCATCGGTTTTAACGCCGAAATCAAAGACGGCAAAGAGGAAAATGTTGGCGAGCTGTTTAAGAAGGCACTGCCGGAGGATTTGGTGAAGTTTGGTCTGATACCGGAGCTGGTGGGAAGACTGCCAGTCAGTGTGGGATTGGATTTGCTGGATGAGGATGCGTTGGTGCAGATTCTTACCAAATCGAAGAATGCCATTGTCAAACAGTATCAGAAACTGTTTGAACTGGATGGTGTGGAGCTGGTTTTTGAGGAGGACGCCATCCAGGAGATTGCCAGACGCTCCAATGAACGTAAGACTGGGGCCAGAGGCCTTCGTGCCATCATGGAGTCCATTATGAACGATGTTATGTACGAGATTCCATCGGTGGATAACGTAAAGCAGTGTATTATTACCAAGGAGGCGGCAACCGGAGAAGGGGAGCCGAAACTGATATACGCAGGGGGCGCTGGTGTGGGAAGCAGAAACAAATCAGAATCAAAAAATGATATTGCATAGGACACCAGTCCTATTGACAGGGACTGATTTTCAGTCCCTGTTTTACCCGTGTATAGGCTTTGTACAGGAGGTATATTATGAGTCAATCAATACATGAATTGCCGGTAATTGTGCTGCATGATATGGTGGTTCTGCCGGGAGTTATGGTACATTTTGATATAGGAAAAAAGACGTCGGTTGCAGCAGTGGAGGACGGGCTTGAACATGACAGCCGGATTTTCCTGGTGTCCGGTGAGGAGAAACCCGATGTGGATGTCCGGGTGCAGGATACGGTGGGCATTGGCTGCGTGGTGGAAATCAAACAGATTCTGCGGATGCCGGATAAGTCCATACGCGTGATGGTTTCGGGACTTTACCGGGGAGAGCTGTTATCTTTGGAAAAAAATAATTTCTATAAAGGCGTGATTCGCACTATAGAAGTAGAGTGTTCGTTCCAGATGGCACACAATCTTGCTATGTTGTCATCTTTAAAGGAATTGATACTTACATACAGCAAGGAACACGGCAAGGTGGGGCCGAATATTGTGGAGATGCTGTTAGACCAGACCAATATTGTGAAGCTGGTGGACCAGACGGCGGCAAACCTGCCTCTGACTAAGGACGAGCGTCTCCAAATCTTAAAGGAGACAGACGTACAGAAACGTTTTCAGCTTCTTTGCCAGGATTTATACCGCCATCTGGAGATTCTGAAAGTCCAGAGGGATATTGAGAAAAAGGTGAAGTCAGCGGTGGACCAGAACCAGAAAGAGTATTACCTGAAGGAGCAGGTGAAGGCAATCCGTCAGGAGCTGGGAGAGCCTACGGTGGAGTCCGACGCAGATAAATATCTGAAAAAGCTGGATAAGTTAAAGGCTTCTAAGAAAGTAAAAAAGGTTGTCCGGGAGGAGATTGCCAGGCTGCAGAGCATGCCCACAAATTCCTCCGAGGGTACGGTGGTGAGAGGGTACATAGAGACCCTGTTATCCCTTCCGTGGAAAAAGCAGTCCAGGGACAATGATGATTTTGGAAAAGCAAAGGAGATTCTGGAGGCAGACCATTACGGATTGAAGGACGTCAAGGAGAGAGTGATTGAGTATCTTGCTGTCCGCGCCCTGAACCAGTCGGAGAATACCGGAAGCATTCTGTGTCTGGTGGGACCTCCGGGAACGGGAAAGACCTCCATTGCCAAATCCATTGCAAGGGCGCTGGATAAAAAATATATCCGCATCTGCCTTGGCGGAGTCCGGGATGAGGCGGAGATACGAGGGCACCGCCGCACATATATCGGAGCTATGCCCGGAAGGATTGCTGCCGCTTTAAAGGAAGCCAGGGTAAACAATCCGTTGATTCTTTTCGATGAGATTGATAAGCTTGCCAGTGACCACAAGGGGGACCCGGCGTCTGCCCTGTTAGAGGTGCTGGACGGAGAGCAGAATAAAGCCTTTACAGACCATTATGTGGATTTGCCCATGGATATTTCCAGAGTATTTTTTATCTGTACTGCCAATACCACGGAGACCATACCGGAGCCATTGCTGGACCGTATGGAGGTGATAGAGGTTTCCAGCTATATGGAGCAGGAAAAATTCCAGATTGCAAAACAGTATCTGGTGGACAAACAAAAAAACCGTACCGGGTTGAAGGAAAAACAGTTTTCCATTTCCGACGGGGCTATAAAGAAGGTGATTTCCGGTTATACCAGGGAAGCCGGTGTGCGCGGGCTGGAAAAAAATATCGGTAAGCTTTGCAGAAAAGCTGCAGTGGAAATCCTGGAGGGAAAGGCGAAAGCGGTGCGTATCACAGAGCGCAATCTCAGCAAATATCTTGGCAAGGTGAAGTACACCAAACATCCCGCCAACAAAAAGCCACAGGTGGGCGTTGTCAGAGGACTGGCGTGGACCAGTGTGGGCGGCGAGACCCTGGAAGTACAGGTTACGTTGATGCCTGGAACCGGAGGGCTGGAGATGACTGGAAAGCTGGGAGAGGTTATGTGCGAGTCCGCCAAGATTGCCATCAGCTATGTGCGCAGCATCAGTCCTTCCTACAAAGTGGCAGAAGACTTTTATGAAAAACATGATATTCATATCCATGTGCCGGAGGGAGCCGTGCCCAAGGATGGTCCGTCGGCGGGTATCACCATGGCGACGGCGGTATTGTCTGCAGTGGCAGGGATTCCGGTCCGAAACGACCTTGCTATGACGGGAGAGGTAAACTTAAGGGGAACCGTTATGCCCATTGGAGGACTTCGGGAAAAAGTTCTGGCAGCCAAGGCGGCGGGCATCAAGGAAGTGCTGGTGCCAGTGGAAAATAAGCCGGACTATGAGGAACTTCCAGAGGATCTTAAGAGTGATATGGAAATCACTTTTGTGTCTACCATGAAACAGGTAATCACAAAAGCCTTTACAGATAAAGCGTGAATGAACAATATGCATATATGTGTGTGAAGAAATGAGGACTAGCATGAAAATTAAAAGTGTAGAGCTGGAAACGGTCTGTGGCATTACCAGTACCATACCGGACAACGATAAGGTAGAGCTGGCATTTGCCGGAAGGTCCAATGTGGGGAAATCTTCCCTGATTAACAGCCTGATTCAACGCAAGGCGCTTGCCAGGACGTCCAGCCAGCCGGGGAAAACCCAGACGATTAACTTTTATAATGTGAACAATGAAATGTACTTTGTGGATTTGCCGGGATATGGCTATGCGAAAGTGTCCTTAGAGGTAAAGGCAAAGTGGGGAAAGATGATAGAAAATTATCTGGTGCATTCAAAGAAGCTGCGAATCATTTTTCTGCTGGTAGATATCCGCCACGCCCCCTCCAAGGACGATGTGCAGATGTATCAGTGGGTACAGGAATATGGTTTTAATCCATTGATTATTGCCACCAAGTTAGATAAAATCAAGCGTTCCCAGATACAGAAGAATATTAAAATCATCCGGCAGACATTGGGATGCTTGCCGGGTACGCCGGTGATTCCTTTTTCTGCCCAGACCAAGGCGGGCAGGGATGAAATCTATGAGTATATCGCCCAGGTGGTGGAAGATTATCATTCCGAAGGTATGTCTACGGAGTAATGTTACGACAGGTGTAGAATATATTGCCTGCCGTGGCAGTAAGATTAGATTAGCTGTTCAAACAGAGACTGATACAGTGTTTCGCTGTTCTGTTTAAAGTTTTCACATACCATCCGTGCCGTTTCTTCATCCGGCACGGATAATTTAATTTCAAATAAAAGCTTTTCCCGCTCGCTGATGGAGCAGAAGGCAAGATAGGAATGTGCGTCCTGTCTGGTGTAATCTGCCTTGATAGAGGTGGCGGTTGCCAGCTCATACTGGTTATCCAGGAGATATTGGTCGATATCTTTCTTAATCTGGGAAGATACGTCATCCCCAAAGAATCCTACGGTCTGCGTGCCGCTGGCCGTAATGGAATAGTAGGTGGTGTTGTAGGTGTGTTCCACCTGCACCAGATTGTCCTCGTGAAGCTGTGCCAGAGATTGTTGGAGATTAAAGTAATTTACGTATTCACGCTCGAGAAAAAAGCCGCTGAGCATGGCATTGCTGACAGCGCGTCTGGCTTTGTCCAGAAAATATAAAATCATTAACTTGTATAAGGGAAGTGTCTGTTTCATGTATCATTCATACCTTTCCGATAGTATCTGCCCTGATAAGAATTTCTCTCTGCCATGGTTTTATGAATGGTATTCAAAACATGGCGTTTTTTTGTGCTCCAGTCAGGGGCCAGCAGCAAATCCTTTGGACCGTCTCCGGTAAGGCGGTGTATGACGGTTTCCGGGGATAAATGTTCCAGACAGGTAATCACCGTATCCACGTATTCTTCCAGGGTGTATATGGGAAATGTGCCAAGCATGCCGGCAAGGTCCGTGTCGGAAAGCACGTGCAAAAGCTGTAGTTTTATCCCCTGTATGGGAACCCTGTCCAGGTAGTGGATGGTTTGTAAAATCCGTCTGGTGTCTTCTCCGGGAAGTCCCAGGATGATATGGACAATGGTTTCCAGTCCGTTTTCATGCAGAGCGGATACTGCCTTATTGAACACGTCCAGAGTGTATCCCCGGCGGATAAAGGATGCAGTGTCTTCGTGGATGGTTTGCAGTCCAAGCTCTACCCAAACCGGTTTTTTCATATTTATTTCCTGTAGTAAAAGAAGAACCTCCTCCGAAAGACAGTCCGGTCTGGTGGCAATGGAAAGAACTGCGATATCCGGATGGGATATTGCTTCTTCAAAGAGTTCCCGAAGTCGTTGTACTGGGGCATAAGTATTCTTAAACGCTTGAAAATAAGCGATATATTTTCCATTTTGTATCTTATCCTTTCACTGCTCTTTTCC
>CAZSGT010000158.1:0-5325 GCA_964606215.1 uncultured Lachnospiraceae bacterium | reverse complement strand
AAATTTATACAAAGACACGTTATCAATATAAAAAACTGGAGGATACAAACATGGCTATCAGAGAATGGAACATATCCGATGCAGGAAGTCTTTCAGAAATGCTGAATAATAAAAAAATTCTGGACAATCTGCGTGACGGTTTGCCATATCCCTATACGGAAAAAGATGCAAAGGAGTATATTGAGGCAATGCGTTCGGCAGATAAAACCAAGACCTTTGCCTTTGCAATTACTGTGGAGGATAAAGCTGTTGGAAGCATCGGTGTTTTTCGATGTGAGAATATTCACTGCAGAACTGCCGAGATGGGATATTATGTCGGTGAACCATACTGGGGAAAAGGTGTGGCAACAAGCGCAGTAAAGCAGGTCTGTGATTATATTTTTCAGGAGACAGACATCATCCGTATTTTTGCAGAACCATTTGCGTATAATGCTGCTTCCTGCCGTGTGTTGGAAAAAGCAGGTTTTACCTTAGAGGGCGTTCTTCGCAGCAATGCGGTAAAGAATGGGAATATCCTGGATATGAAAATGTATTCCCGTATAAAAGAATAAATTAGTCGAAAAACGTTTTCGGAATGGAGGATACATATGGCAGTTTCAAATATAAAAGCAGCGTTTTCCTGTGATGTAAAAACAGTATGGGATATCGTGACTTCTCTGGAAAATGTTTCGTGGAGAAGTGATTTGGATAAAATCACCGTTTTAAATGAATCACAATTTATAGAGCATACGAAGGATGGTTTTGAAACTACGTTTACCATTACCTGCAGAGAGGAATATAAACGCTGGGAATTTGATATGGAAAACCAGAATATAAGGGGGCACTGGACCGGCGTATTTTCCAGTAAAGGTGATGGGACCATGATTGACTTTACGGAGGATGTGACGGCGAAAAAAATCTGGATGAAACCTTTTGTGGGAATGTATCTGAAAAAACAGCAGGCACAGTACATTGCAGATTTAAAAAGATGTATTGTCAACGATATACAGGAGGATGAAAGAAACCATGGAAAATGAACTTAAGAAATTTGACGCCAGAGGCCGCAAAAAAATATATCCGGTTTGGCTGATGTTTTTTGGATTTTCGGTACTTGCCATTGTGCTGATGTATCTTATTTCGGACGGAAATATAGAAGAATACAGAGATTTTTACATGATATACGGCATGCTGGTTCTTTTTGCAATCCTTGCCTTTTCTGTAATCACTTTGTGTGCAAAAATTACATACAAAAAACAGTTCAGGAAATTTATCCGTGAACAGCTGAGCCGCATCAACCGTCAGGCGGCAAAGGCACCCAGGCTGGAGCATATTCTGATTACGCAGGATGCCATTGGATATCATGTTGGACTGCGCACAGTGCTTGTTCCAGTAGAAGATATTATCCGTATTTCCAGGGTCCACATGAAACGTAGACACATTTATCATTCGGGAGGTATTTTCGTACCAGTAGCTTCGGAGGATGCATATATTTATGTGTACACCAGGGACGGTAAAGTACATCGGATGGAGAACAATCTCACAGAAAGTCTGGAATTGGAAATCTTTTTCTATCTGGCATATACGGTACGGGGCAAACGTCCGGGAATATTGGTGGACAATCCCATGGAGCAGCCCCGGACAGACATTTCAACAGAAGAACTCATACGCAGAGTGGACGCTGGCGGAACGAAGGATGCCGGTGAGTTGGAAATGCGTTTTAATTTGGAGCGCATTTACGAGATGTGCAGTTCCGATGTGGGAAACAGCAGATGGACAGAAGCTTTGTTGATATGTGTTATTATGGGGATATATATACTCTGTTATTTTTTATACCAGGCTTTGCCGGGTTTCATACCAACGGAACATGCCCTGCAAAAAGATTTGTTTGCGCGTATGGGCAGGACCTTCGGTGTGGGGGCGGTCATGGCGGTGCCGGTTATTTTAGTGGTGGGAAGCTATTTCAAGAATGTTGTTTTTGATAAAGAGCGAATCCAGACACAGGTCATGGTGGCAATCTATCTGCTGTGTGGAATGATTTCCCTGGGAGGTTTTGTGGGATACTGCCTGTTTGCACAGGATGGAGCTACCGGCGTTGTGTATGGCATAGAGGCATGGAAGGATTGGAAAGCCTACCAGTCTGGAAATCTGGAGACGGCGGAGGGTGCCTTGTATATGACGGATAAGCCGGTGGATGATGGGATACAGATACTAAAGGAAGAACAGTATAACTATATCAATGGGGAGGGAACCTGCTATTCCTACTATCCGGGATATATCGTAAACGCAAAACTGATGCAGGACAGTTACCAGGTAACATATACACCGAATCTTCATATTATTGTTTCCCTGAAGGATGCACAGGGATATGAGCGGATTGGTTTCACAAAGAATGAACTTTCAAAACTGCAGAAAGAATTGGATTTGTATCTGGCACAGCAAGCCGGGGACAGGGATGTATGGAAGGTTGGCGACTGTGTGATTGAAAAGCATCCCTTTGTATATGGATATGAGGAGCTTACGGAGGAAGAGAAGGTTGATTTTGATTTTCTGTATGGGGAGAGCATGCAGGAGGGAGTGGAGACGACCAGAAGTGTTTCCATGCCGGAGCAGCTGGAGGGGAATGGTTTCAAAAAGTTAAATGCATTGTATGAATGTAATCGTATGTTTGACGGTTACAGGCATTATCAGTATATGTTTGAAAATGAAAAGGTGTATGTTTCCACGACGACATATTCAGAAGAAGAGGAGAATGCAGCCAGCGAAAAATATCGTGAGAAGGCAGACAAAATTATTAAAAAGATGCCAGAGAATTTAAGTGATTCGGAGAAAATCCAGTGGGTGACAGACTATCTGCTGACGCATACGAAGGTATTTGATTATTCTGCATGGGTGGAAGAAACGGACTATGGGGAAAATAAGGATAGCAAAAAATATAATGAAGGTATATTTGCGGGCAGTGGGTACGGGGCACTGGTTCTCGGTATCGCATCGGAGCAGGGTTACATGGAGGCTTTTGGTATGCTTTTAGAAAAAGCCGGCGTCTACAGTATTGCCGTTTTGCCGAGGGGGGATTCTGAGAGAAGCCATTATTGGAATCTTATAAAAACTGGCAAAAAGTGGAAAGCGGTTAATGTATACCAGATGGCAAAGAATCCCGATGAACAGGAAACATATAATCAGATTGCCAACGACAAGATGGAAAAACTGCTGGATACCTCCGGGTGTTATGGTGGGAATGAAGAGATTGCGCTGCCATAGGGAATATGTGTACTCGATTGTCCCCCAAAAAAGACCATAATCATTTGACATGTTTTTGCCGTGATGATATGGTATTGTAAATATAGGTTCAGATACAGAAATGGAGTAATATATGGAAGATATGTTTCGAGTGGGAGTGATTGCCAATACCCATGGAATTAAGGGGGAGGTGAAAGTATTTCCAACCACAGAAGATGCCGCACGTTTTTCGGATTTAAAAAAAGTTTTTTTAGATACCAAATCCGGCATGCAGACACTGACCATTACCGGCGTCCGGTATTTTAAAAATATGGTCATTGTGAAGTTTAAGGGAATCAATGATATCAATGATGTAGAGAAGTATAAGGGCTGCGACTTGTATGTGAGCAGGGAGGACGCGTTGCCGTTGGAAGAGGATGAATATTACATCGGAGACATTCTGGATGCAAAGGTGGTTAGCGATGCAGGAGAGGAAATAGGTGTGCTGACTGACGTGCTGCAGACGGGGGCCAACGATGTGTATGTGGTGGAGTGTACAGACGGCAAAGAAGTGCTGTTTCCAGTTACAAAGGAATGTGTGCTGGACATTGATACGGATAAAAAACTGGTTACAGTACACGTGCTTCCGGGGTTGATGGATTGATGAAGTGTGAAACATGTACTTCAAAAACAGGCGCTGTACCAATTCAGGTATATTAGCGGCTCGCAAAGGAGGCTCCCAGAATGAGCACAAATATGAATTTTCATGTATTGACATTGTTCCCTGAGATGATAGCCCAGGGTATGAGTGAGAGCATTACCGGCCGTGCCATCAAGAACGGGCAGATTTCGGTAAATGCCATAAATATCAGAGATTATGCGGAAAATAAGCATAATAGTGTGGATGATTACCCGTACGGCGGGGGCGCCGGGATGGTGATGCAGGCGGGACCTGTGTACCGGGCGCATGAGGCATTAAAGGAAAGGCTGGGATATTCCCCCCGGGTGGTATATATGTCCCCGGCAGGCAGGACCTTCCATCAGGCCATGGCACAGGAGTTTGCCATGGAGCAGGATCTGGTTCTTCTGTGTGGACATTACGAGGGGATTGACGAGCGGGTGCTGGAGATGATTGTGACCGATTATGTATCCATTGGGGATTATGTGCTGACCGGTGGGGAACTTCCCGCAATGGTAGTTATGGATGCAGTGGCGAGGCTGGTTCCCGGAGTGTTAAATAACGATGCATCCGCAAAAGACGAGTCTTTTTGCAATGGTCTTCTGGAGTATCCCCAGTATTCCAGACCGGAGGAGTTTATGGGAAAAAAGGTGCCGGAGATTTTGCTCTCCGGCCATCATGCCAATATTGAAACCTGGCGCAGACAGCAGTCATTGATACGGACATACCACAACCGTCCGGATTTGCTGGAAAGCGCCCCGTTAGATAAAAAGGATATCAGATTTTTGAAGGAGTACACCACATCTTTAAAGGAGGATACCCATGAATCATAATACAGGCAGAAAACTTTTTGGAAATACACGTAATCATAAAAGCACACATATTCAGCTTGTCAGAAAGGCGGCTGGGATGTGTGCATGCATTTGCGCCGTGGTTATCACAGTGCTCTTTTTTGCCATGGCACAGACAGGGACTTCTGTGGCTGCACAGGATATACGCAGCCAGGCAGAAAAGGAAGATAACGCCAACAGCTTCCGCTACCAGGACGGAGAGCCTGTTTTACAGCAGGATGAGGAGCAAAACAATAAAGGCAGTCAGCTTTCCAGGTCAGCGTATAGCAATAAAAAGGCTCCCACTGGATTTACGGCATGGGGAAAGAATGAGCAGGGACAGTTTATCAGTTCCAACGGAGAAGTCATACCGGATGTAAAGGCGAAGGGAATCGACGTCAGCGAGCATAATGGTGTCATTGACTGGGATAAGGTGAAAGCGTCGGATGTGGATTTTGCCATTATCCGCTGCGGTTACGGACAGGACATGACAAGCCAGGATGACAAGAAGTGGGAAGCAAATGTTACGGCATGCGAGGAGCGGGAGATTCCTTACGGTGTATATATTTATTCCTATGCCCTCAATCCCACCATGGCAGTGGGGGAAGCCAATCATGTACT
>CAZSGT010000157.1:0-5336 GCA_964606215.1 uncultured Lachnospiraceae bacterium | reverse complement strand
TCTTTGACGAGGATGTGACGATGGTAGAGCTTCGCACCAGCGAAGGTGAGATTGATGTCCTGCCTGGACATATTCCGTTGACAGCAGTGCTGCAGCCGGGTACCCTCCGTATCCAGCAGGAGGGCGGAAACAAAGAGGCTGCCCTTCTGGATGGATTTGTGGAGATTCGCGGGGACAAGGTTACCGTTCTTGCGGAGGCTTGCGAGTGGCCGGATGAGATTGATATCAACCGGGCAAACGAGGCAAAGACCCGTGCAGAGCGAAGACTGAAGAGCGGCGAAGGCAACGTGGATATGATTCGTGCCGAGTTGGCACTCAAGAAGGCATTAACCCGTCTGGATATTGCCGGAACAAAATAAAAATCAAACGTGTTGTATTTCTCTTATATAAGGAGATTTACAACACGTTTTTTTGTTATAGGATTCAAAATAAATTTACTCAATGCCTTGTCAATTTGCGCGATGTGTGCGAAAGAAAGTCAAAACAGTTATCTTTATTCAAGGCACGCTTTTGCTTGTCAAGGTACGCAGTGGTGCATAAAGCCATAAAATAATGACGAACGGGAAGCCCCAATGGGGCGAAAGCAGCACAATATGCAGTTTTGCAAACGAGTTTGCAAACATACATATCCGTGCTGCTTAACGCAGAGCGTATTTCCCGTTCGTCATTATTTTATGGCTTAAACACCAGCGACCTTGAAACAGCCTTGAAATAAAGATTCTGTTTGACTTTCTTTTGTCCATTTGATTGAGCAAATTGACAGTGTATAAGTACTTATTTTTCTGTGTTTAAATTCAGCAAGAGAAATTTTTTGTTTTATAATAGCGAAGAGGTTCTTTCCGAAGGCAAGCGTTTAAGCAAGTCCAAGGAAGAACCTCTTCTTATTTTCTCATTATGTTTGATACTGAAATATTTACCGGCATAATTTACGCCTGGAAATTTACAGAGGATACTTTGGTAGTAGTATCATCGTCACTGTTTTTCCACTTATTAACCTTCTCAACGGCAGTGTCAATCGTCTTCTGACAGATGTCAGGAAGCTTCTCGCCCCATGCCTTTGTAGCCTGGTCAAAACCTTTCTTCATAGCAGCAATCATAGTGTCTGCCTTAGACTTGTCTCCACCAGATAATGCAATTGCCATCTGGGCAAGTCTTTCAGAAGTCTGCTCAACGCCCCAGTATCCGTCCTCTGCAACGTCTTTCTGTGCCTGCAGAATCGTTGCCGGATCAGCAGCCTGTGCAGCTTTGCGGAACTGCTGAGCTAATGGCAGTGAAGAATTGAATTTATCTCCCTGCTTTACTAACAGTTTCTCTACAAGAGACTGCAGAGAAGCCATACGGGACTCCTGGTCAGATTTTAACTTTGCTATAACAGAGTCTTTGCTATAAATGGATTTGGAAGAGTCGGTTTTAGTTTCGGAAGATTTCTCGAAAACAACGCCTTCTTCTTTTTCCTTCTCAACTGCACTAGAAGCAGTTTTTTCTGTCGCATCAGTGCTGGTCGTGTTTGTTGTGGTAGGTGGTACATAGTTTGCACCAGAGTTTACTGCGTTAATGCTCATAATCGGCCTCCATTCCATCGCTTTATGCGAAAATATTTTTTTATATATCCTTATCAACTAATGTATCGACACATGCTTAGAAAAAAATAACCCCAATTGCCAATTTCCTGGCAGAGGTTGTAGAGATTTGGTTTTCTTTGCGTAGCTGTTTGAAAAAATTTGTGTATATTTTCCAGAAAACATAGCCATATTATTCTTGAAAATAATAATTTATTGCAAGGAATTTGCAGACAGGAGGATGGTTATGGTATTAAAACAAAAGGAACGAGATGCAATTACAGATTTGCAGACACAGGAGAAAAATTGCGTGGAGAAATACCGTAGATACAAGGAGCAGGCAAAGGATACAGTTTTAAAAGATTTGTTTGGAAGGCTGGAAAAGCTGGAGCAGAAACATTATGATACATTGGGACAGGTATTAAATGGGGAAGTACCCACATGCGACTGTAATGATTCTGAGGGAAGAAATTATGAGCCGAAGGCAAGCTATGACTCTACAACCCAAAGTGCAGACAAGATGTCCGATAATTTTCTGGTGACGGACTGCATTGGAACAGAGAAACTGGTTTCTTCCGAATACAATACAAACGTATTTAAGTTTGCCAGTGCTGCCTTGCGTAAATTGCTGGCGGATATCCAGATTGAAGAACAAAATCATGCGGAAATGTTATATAAGTATAAGACAGCAAATGGCATGGCGTAACTTTTATCAGGGATTGTAAGGAGTCACCAAAAAGGAAGCATAGTCCGGATAGGTATTTTGCAAAGCGTCAAGTGCCTGTCCGGCCTTTTCTTTTTCCTCAAATAAGGCAAAAACAGTGGGACCACTGCCGCTCATAAGAGCACCGGCTGCACCGTGCTCCAGAAGAAACTGTTTTAATTCAGCGATAATCGGATAGCCTGTCTGGGTTACCGTTTCCAGTACGTTGCCCAGGCGGGAAAGAATCCCCTGGCTGTTTCCGTCGCGAATCGCAGATGCCATGCCGTCAATATCCGGATGAATGGTGGTTTCATCCAGTGTCAGGTGTTCATACACATATTTTGTAGATACATCAATATCCGGTTTGATTAGGACAATATAATATGGAGGACATGCCGGAAGCGGCGTCAGTTTTTCCCCGATGCCTTCGGACAAGGCGGTGCCCTGCAGGATACAGTATGGAACATCGGCACCCAGTTTTACGCCGTGTGCACACAACTGGTCCAGAGATAGATTTAGTCCGAATACTGTGTTGATGCCCCGCAGTGTGGCGGCGCAGTCTGTGCTTCCGCCAGCCATGCCAGCCGCCGCCGGAATCTGTTTCCGTAAAGTTATGTGAATGCCGTCAGAAATCTGGTATTCTTTTTTTAGCAGGGCGGCAGCCTTATATACAATATTATCTTCAGAAGAACACAGACCAGGAATGGCGTTTCCCAGTGTATCCAAAACAATAGTTGAATAATCTTTTCTTTTTTCAATGGTGACCTCATCAAATAAGGTCAGTGTCTGCATAATCATCCGCAAAGCATGGTAACCGTTTGGAAGCCGTTTTAAAACATCCAGTCCGAGATTGATTTTGGCGGGCGCCTGTAAAGTAATGTTATCCATGGGAAACCTCCATTTTGTTGTGTTTTCATATATTATTCCAATCACTATCCATAATCATAACAGAGTTTGGCGGCAGATGCAATTTGCATACAAAAAAGGTGCATGCTATAATATACGCGAAGGCAAAGTGAGATATCTACTAAGAAATTATTGATAATTTCTTAGTAGATGTTGAACGCGCACGCGAGCCATGAAAACAAGCAGTTTTCATGGCTTTGCAAAGTGAGGGCAATAATCATGGACAGAAGAAGGTTCATGATAAAATGAACGTATTAACGATTACAGGGAGATGGTTTGCGGTGAAAAATGCGATTACCATGTTTCTGATTCTGATAAGTGTATTTGTGGCAGTGTTGTTTGCCGGCCATAATATGTCCACTGTGGGAGAGGAAATTCCGCTGGAGGCAAGTGCTACAGATGCATGGAATTATGAGCATTATTATTCGAAAAATGATGAAGAATATGACTATGAAGAGGAGATATCCACGCCGGAGCCAGTCCGGGAGCCTGAAGTGGTGGCGACACCGACACCAATGCCGACGCCAACGGCGACCCCGGATGTGCCTTTGGAGGTTGAGACAGACCCAGCCAATTACCGGGTATTGGTCAACAAAGAACATGCTTTGGAGGAGGACTATGTTCCGGAACAGCTGGTGTATCCCAATATTCCATTTGCGGATTATAGCTTTTATGAAAAACGGCAGATGGATGTATATGCAGCAGTGTGGCTGGAGAAATTATTTGCGGCGGCACGGGAGGACGGTATTTCATTGAAAGGTGTATCGGGATACCGTTCTTATACAACACAGACCGCAGTGTATCAGAATAAGGTATATAGTAATGGACAGGAGTATGCGGATATGTATTCTGCCAGACCAGGAAAAAGCGAACATCAGACGGGGTATGCCATAGATGTCAGCGGTGCTTCTTCAGGATATGCCCTCTATACCAGTTTTGGGGCAAGTACGGAGGGGAAATGGCTGGCAGAGAACGCTCATAAATATGGTTATATAATAAGATATCAGGAAGATAAAACGGAGATTACAGGATATGCGTACGAGCCATGGCACATTCGTTTTGTGGGCAAAAAACTGGCAAAATATCTGCATAAGCACAATTTGACCATGGAAGAATATTATGATATAGTTACCAAAGGAGAAGCGCCGGCAATGGATAAGATATCCGAGGAGGAGAAGGCCCGGATGGAGGAACTGCTTGCCGGAAGATAAAAAGCTGATTGGCAAAAAGGTGGCTGACAGCTGATAGGGTATAGAGGAATACAGGGGAAATGCTCTGGAAGAGTCAGAATGGAGGAGTTTTGTGCGGACTATATTGATTGGGATTGTATTGCTGTTATTTTTTATAGTGAGTATCCCATTGTATCTGGTGGAATGGATTGTGGGAAAGTTCAATCCTGCGGCGAAAGACAGGAGCACCAGAGCGATGGTGGCATGGGGATTTCGCTGTATCTCCTGGCTGGCCGGTGCAAAGCTGGTCGTGAGAGGGCGGGAGAAGATTCCCGAAGACAGCGCCGTGCTCTATGTGGGAAATCACCGCAGTTATTTTGACATTGTGTTGAGCTATCCTCTTTTCATCTCCGTCACCGGATATGTGGCGAAACTGGAGATGAGAAAGTGGCCGCTGCTGAATCTCTGGATGAAAAATGTCCACTGTCTGTTTCTGGACAGAAAGGATATCAAACAGGGATTGAAAACCATTCTGACGGGAGTGGAGGAGGTCAAGAGAGGGATTTCCCTCTGTATTTTTCCGGAGGGTACCCGCAACAGGGTGAATGATACCTTTCTTCCTTTTCATGAGGGCAGCTTTAAGATCGCGGAGAAGGGCGGGATTCCGGTGGTACCCATGGTGATTTTAAACTCCGCCGGTCTCTTCGAGGATCATCTGCCCAGGATTCGGAAGGCTGATGTAGTCATCGAATTTGAGAATCCGATCTATGTGGATAAACTGGATAAGGAAACAAGGAAGAATCTTGGCGGCTATGTGGCCGGTATTATCTCGGACAGATATTTTGAGCTGAAAAGAGAATATTATAAAGAGTGAGGGATGCGGACATGCTAAAAGAACAAAAGGGCATTTGGATCGCCCGGCGGGCGGATCCTTATGTGTGCAGGTCAACGGACGGAGTTTATTATTTTACCGCAAGCGTGCCCGCCTATGACCGTATT
>CAZSGT010000156.1:0-5339 GCA_964606215.1 uncultured Lachnospiraceae bacterium | reverse complement strand
CAAAGTGAGGATATGTCTGTGCTTGCACAAGACTATCCGAGCGCGCCCGCGAACCTGAGCAGTCTCGCGAAGCGTGACGCTCGGAGTTGAATAGAAAATTCTTATCAGCCCTTTAATTTGGACTTGTTATAATTAATCAGGCATCCCTCCAGGATAATCCTGCGCTCATCGTCGGTTAAATCACCCAGGGACAAGGGAAACTCCTTCATACCTTTATTTACTACAGAGGCTTTCACGCTGTCCACCTTGTTTTCAATGGCATTTTTGATATCCTTGATAAAGAGATAATCTCCGTTCTCAAAGGGTATTTCGTCCGGGAATACGAAAGGCAGCATTCCCCAGTTAATCAGGTTGGAGCGGTAACGCTTAGTAGCGTATTCCTGTGCAATGTTTGCATATCCGCCAAGAACCTTCTGGCAGCTTGCAGCCTGCTCACGGGCAGAACCGTCACCGGGTTTCACCGCATAAATCACGCTTCCAATCTCGGTATCGGATACCTCTACAGGGAAGGTCTTCTGGATGGTCTCAAACACTTCTTTTGCTTCTGGAAGGGCTGCAAACACGTCTTCTCCTGCGATACGTGCTTTCTCGCCAAGCTGTACCTCTTTGGCGCGTCCAACGTAAGCCGGGTCCTTTCTGGAAAGGGTAAACTCTGCCAGTCCCAGTGGATTGGAACGGAAGGAGGAGGTCTCTCCGGATGGAATCAGCTCGTCGGTGGTGGTAACCGGGTCGTGAATCTCGGATACTACCTTCAATACCATGTTGTCAGTCAGATGAGTCATCTCCGGCCAGTCCACAATATTTGGACCAAATTTAATATCAACAGATGGGTCTGCCTTGCCCACACCGTTGTAGCAGCGGTTTTCATAGATGGAGCTGTCAAAGAAATATTTTGGTTTCTTGTAGTCCACATCGATATCCGTTGCCGGGGTCAGATAGCCCTGGTTTGCCGCCGTCGCCGCAATGGAACGGGCGTCCATCAACGCTACAGATGCAATCTGTCCGTTGGTAATCTTAGAGCCCTCACGGTTCGGGAAGTTTCTCGTAGAATGGCGGATGCTGAGGCCATTATTTGCCGGTACGTCTCCAGCTCCAAAACATGGTCCGCAGAATGCAGTACGGATGGTGGCTCCGGTAGAGACCAAATCGGCGATGGTTCCGTTTTTTACCAGCTCCATAAATACCGGCTGGCTGGAAGGATACACGCTTAAGGAGAACTCGTCCATACCGATATTCTTTCCGCGGAGAATATCAGCCGCATCGCAGATGTTCTCAAAGCCGCCGCCGGCACATCCGGCGATGACTCCCTGCTCCACATACAGCTTGCCGTTTTTCACTTTGTCCTTTAATGTATAAGAAATCTTGCCGTCCAGACTTACCTGTGCTTTTTTCTCCACATCGTCCAGAATATCCATAAGATTTGCGTTCAGCTCCTCAATGGTGTATACGTTGCTTGGGTGGAACGGCATTGCAATCATCGGCTTGATTTTTGCCAGATCCACGTATACCATGCCGTCATAGTAGGTTACTGGCGCCGGATTCAGTTCCTTAAAGTCCTCCGGGCGCTTATGAATCTCATAAAACTCTTTTACCTGGCTGTCCGTTCTCCAGATAGAAGACAGACAGGTAGTCTCTGTTGTCATAACATCGATACCGATACGGTAATCTACGCTCAGATTGTCGATGCCGTCACCGACAAACTCCATGACTTTATTCTTTACATATCCATTGGCAAAAACCGCACCGATAATGGCGAGGGCAATATCCTGTGGGCCTACGCCCTTCTGGGGCTTGCCAGTGAGATAAATACCAACCACGCCGGGCATAGCGATATCATAAGTCTGGTTTAACAGCTGTTTTACCAGCTCTGGACCGCCCTCTCCCACTGCCATGGTACCCAGGGCGCCGTAACGTGTATGGGAATCGGAACCAAGCACCATCTTGCCGCCACCGGCAAGCATCTCCCTTGCAAACTGGTGAATGACTGCCTGATGAGGTGGTACATAGATTCCGCCGTATTTCTTTGCACAGGAAAGACCAAACATGTGGTCATCCTCGTTGATGGTTCCGCCCACGGCACAAAGGCTGTTGTGGCAGTTTGTCAAAACGTAGGGAATCGGGAATTTTTCCAGTCCGGACGCCCTTGCGGTCTGAATAATACCCACAAATGTAATATCGTGGGAAGTCAGCTTATCAAACTTTATTTTCAGCGCATCCATAGAACCGGAAGTATTGTGCTCCTCCAAAATTCCGTATGCCATGGTTCCTTTTTTTGCAGCTTCTTTGGATGCGTCCTGTACACCTGCAGATGCCAGTGCAGACGCTGCAGATGCGTCATCAGCAATAATCTGTGTGCCGTTTACCAGATACGCACCACCTTCATATAATTGAATCATAGAAATCCTCCTTGCATTTGTCCTAATAATAACCTTGCACGCCAAAGCGTGACAGCGTTTGTTATCATAAGGGCACTCGCAAAGTGTGTGACCCTTGCATCTCTCAGTGCTCTATTATACTTGTTTTCGGTATTTGCTTTCAATAGAAAACGCAAATTGACAAGCCTGCAAAACATAAATTAAGAAATAGTATTTGTATTTTCCACCGCCTTGTATTACAATATCTTGTAGTTATGTATACAACAAACGCTGCTGCTCCTGGCGGGCAGTTTATTGTAATAACGGCAAACAGATGCGGGATACCCTGTCCCGCCGGAACGAATATCCCTGGCATATTTGTGGATATACGTCCGGGATTGGAGGAACTATGGACCAATTAAAACATATTATCAGCCCTCTGGATTTATCCGTGGAGGAGTTAAACGATGTCCTTACGCTGGCAGAACAAATTATGGCGGAGCCAGAACGTTACAGCGAAGTGTGCAAAGGCAGGAAACTTGCCACCTGCTTTTACGAGCCCAGCACCCGTACAAGGCTCAGCTTTGAGGCGGCGATGTTAAACCTTGGCGGCAGTGTGTTAGGTTTTTCATCTGCGGATTCCAGCTCTGCCGCAAAGGGCGAGACTGTGGCGGATACCATCCGTGTGATTTCTTCCTATGCGGATATCTGTGCCATGCGCCATCCAAAAGAGGGTGCGCCAACGGTGGCTTCCATGTATTCTACTATTCCGGTGATTAACGCCGGTGACGGCGGGCATAACCACCCTACCCAGACGCTGACGGACCTTCTGACAATTAAAAATTTAAAGGGCAGACTGAACAATTTAACCATCGGGCTTTGCGGGGATTTAAAGTTTGGACGGACCGTCCACTCTCTGATTAACGCCATGGTGCGTTATGACAATGTCCGTTTTGTTCTGATTTCACCGGATGAGCTTCGGATTCCCGGCTACCTGCGAAAAGATATCCTGGAGGCAAAAAACATTGAATTTAAAGAAGTCAATGTGTTAGAGGAAGTTATGCCGGAGCTGGACATTTTGTATATGACCCGGGTACAAAGGGAACGATTCTTTAACGAAGAGGACTATATCCGTTTAAAGGACAGTTTTATTCTGGATACCGCAAAAATGAAATATGCAAGAGAAGATATGTTTGTACTGCACCCCCTTCCCCGCGTGAATGAAATCGCTCTGGAAGTGGATGACGACCCAAGGGCGGTATATTTCAAGCAGGCAAAATACGGCGTATATGTCCGTATGGCGCTGATTATGACATTGCTTGGGCTGGCTTAAAAGCAAGGAAAACAATGTAAAAAGCAACACGCATACCCGGTATGCAGAAATGAGGATGGATATGTTAGAAATAGGCGGATTGGCAGAGGGCGTAGTCATTGACCATATTCAGGCAGGCGGCGCCATGAAAATATATGATTATTTGAACTTAGAAAAGCTGGATTGCAGTGTGGCAATTATTAAAAATGCCCGGAGCAATAAGATGGGAAAAAAAGATATTATCAAAATTGAAGGTCCCATTAACATTGATTTGGATATTTTGGGTGTTTTGGACGATAAACTTACGATTAATATCATTAAAGATGAAGAAATTGTGGAAAAACGTCCCCTAAGATTCCCGGAAAAGGTTACCAATATTATTAAATGCAAAAACCCACGCTGTATTACCTCTGTGGAAAAGGAACTGCCCCACACCTTCCGGCAGACGGACCCGGTAAACCATGTATACCGGTGTATTTACTGTGAGTCGAAATTTTCTAAGAAATAGGAATTTAGATTATAAAAAGTTTTTGTAGCATAATATGTAGAAATTTACATCATGAAAGAGGTGCTTATATGCCTGCATTGTCCATGTTTTTCGGAATCATTGTACGAATGCAAAGTGAAAAAGGTGGTAAACACAACAAACCACATATTCATGCCTTATATGGCGAAAATGAGATTGTGGTAGGGATAGATGGCGAAATATTAGAAGGAAACTTTCCAAATAAGCAAATGAAGCTTCTGTTAGCATGGATGACAATTCATGAAGATGAATTACAAGCGAATTGGGAACTCTTGAAAAATGGAGATGGATATTTTAAAATTGATCCATTGCGTTAAATAATGGAGGTGTCATTATGTTAAGACCAACTGCAATTCAAGTAGAAGTAATCTGTGCCTATCAAATACTGGTTGAATTTGATAATGGTGAAAAAAAAAGTTTTGATGTCGAACCATATATAAAAGGAGAATGGTATGGCAAGTTGCGTTCTTTTGAATATTTCAAACGTGTTTCTACAGATGGGTATACTGTTATATGGCCAGACGGACAGGATATATGTCCAGATGAATTGTATGATTTTGGAAAATTAGTCTCATAAAGGGACTGTCCCATTTCCCTATCAATCGTCCGTATCAAACAGCAGTGTCACCGGCCCGTCATTGACAGATGCCACCTGCATGTCCGCCCCAAACTCTCCATGCTCCACATGAAATCCTCTCGTTTCGCATTCTTCCATGAACTTTTCATACAAAGGCACTGCCACATCCGGCTTTGCTGCACCGCTAAAACCAGGCCGGCGGCTCTTCAAATCTGCAAATAATGTAAACTGTGATACCACCAGAAGCTCTCCGCCTGCCTTCTCCAAATTCAAGTTCATTTTTCCGTTTTCATCTTCAAATACACGAACGCCGCATACCCGGTCTGCCAAATACACCGCTTCCTTTTCCGTATCATTCGGCCCAATGCCAAGCAGCACCAAAAATCCTCTGCCAATTTCTCCGTTCACCTTGCCATCAATGGTAACCAATGCCTCTGTGACACGTGTAACGACTGCCTTCATAACCTGCCTCCTTGTCTTATGGACATTAGATTCCCTATCTGTGCGGAGAGTAGGAATCCCTGTGCATGAAAATAGACTCCACCAGATTTCCCTTTTTGTCGTACACAT
>CAZSGT010000155.1:0-5372 GCA_964606215.1 uncultured Lachnospiraceae bacterium | reverse complement strand
CATGGCCAGAGAATGAAGCCTGTCCCAAAGATAGGCAAAAAATCAATAATCGCAGTTATCACAGATAACAGCAGGGCATAGGGCGAACGGATAATGCTAAAGGCAATAAAGAGCAGAATGAACATCACCAGCATAAGTTTAATCTGTGCCAGAAAGTAGCTGCCAATGGCCTGGCTGAAATGTGATACAATGGTACGATACTGGTCCACAATCACCTTTGGGGTGATTTTTTTTACGGTTTGGGAAATTGTTTGCTTCTCCGCCACAAAAAAGTAGGAGGCAAGGATGGTCATAATGAACATCACAAAGAGGTTCCCGATGCTTTTGGCAATATTGCCCGCCCGGTTAATGGGTTGTGAGCTGATATTGCGGATAATCTTGTCCCCGCTGGATGCCAGTGTGTCTTCCAGTGAGTCAAACAGAGACTGGATATTTTTGGGAACGAAATCAAACCGTTTGTGAAGGTCTGCCAGAGAGGAATTTAACTGCATCTGTAAATCTGCATATAAATCCGGCAGGTTGCTGACAAGGTCTTTCGTCTCATAGAACAGCAGCGCCAGCACGCCATAAATGATTCCGATAATGGCGGCAAGAACAAGGACAATAATCAGGGCGGAGCTGTGCTTGCGCAGCATTTTCATTTTTTTCTCCAGAAAAAGCACCAGTGGATTGGCGATGCAGGCAATCACCCACGCGATAATAAACGGCATGAAAAATACAAATACTTTTGGCAGCAGAAAAATAATCAGCAGTACGATGGCCAGAGTATACAATAAATTCACCGCAATCTTACAATATAATTTTCGTTTATCCGTCGGGGAATCATTCAAAGCACTCACTCCTTTGTAAATCATTCCTGCGTGCGCAGTCTGTTAAATGGTATCGGATTCTGTTTCATCGGTTTTGTCATTGCCTAAGAAAAAAGCAACTACAAATCCAATGATAAAGGTTACGATGCTGGCAAGGATTGTCAAAACGCCAAGCACCGGTTTGGAGCCGGTTTCTCCGGAGAATGTATTCATCAGAACCACAATTGGAGATGCAATCACCAGTCCTAATATGGCACAGTAGGTCATGGTTTCAAATTTTTGAAGCAGAAGCTCTATCAATTTGGCAACGGCAAAGATACCCAGTGCCACGCCGATGGCAAAAGGAATCAAAGGCAGGCAGGTCTCAATCATTTTCATGATGTCACCGTTTTTCAGGCAGGTTACCGTTTCTTTGATACAGCGCATAATAGGCTCGTAATATCCTAACAGCATCATCATCATGGAGCCGCTGACACCGGGGATGACCATGGTGGCTGAGGCGATAATACCCACAAAAAACAGCTTAATGAAAGAAACCACACCCAGGGACATGGAAGCGTCTGCCCCGCTTTTGCCTCCGAGAAGCTGCATACCGATAATCAGTGTAAAGAAAATCAGGAATGCTAAAATGCCAGAAATCCCAATGGATTTTATTTGAATATGCCGGAATAATATCGGCAGTCCCCCCAGAATCAATCCGATAAACAAAAGTCCTGTCTGTAGTGGGTAGTTGGTGAACATGCCGGTAATGACAAAGGAAAGACCTACAATACCCAGAGCCATTCCTATGATATAGGGAAGTAAGGTCAGAATACTCTTTTTTAAATGTTTAAACAGTCCGGTGATGCAGGAGATGATTTCGTCATAAATTCCCATGGAAACCATCATGGTTCCCCCGCTGACACCGGGAATTGCGTTGGCAATACCGATTAAGATACCTCGTAAAATGTCTTTTAATAACTTCATAATATAATGCAACCTTTCTTTTTTATAAATCCTATACATGATAGCATATTTTACATGAAAAGAATATAGATATCTGCTAAAAATTGTGGTATTGTATTGTTAAAAAATATATGCTATAATAAGAAAATTTATTCACACGTACGCAACGGGTTGTGCATATATTCGTACGTTTTAAGAGAAAAACCGATTTTATAATTGGAGGTATGTTATGGAAGTAATACAGGGAATGAGAGATTGTTTGCCGGAGCAGACAGGGTATGATGGGAGCCGGATTGACGTATTGCAGGAGAGGCTGTCAGAGATGATAGAGAGGAAGATGATTCACGGGGCAAGCTATTGTATTTCCCTTAAAGGTAAAATCATCGCTTACGGAAGCGTTGGCAGCGGGGACGCCACGGATGCCAGCGTTGCCATGCAGCCGGATACGGTATTTGGGGCAGCTTCGATTACGAAAGTGTTCACGGCAACGGCAGTGATGCAGCTGGTGGAGGACGGCAGGATTCGCCTTGACACACCGGTGGGAGAGATTTTACCATCTTTTGCAGAAGCGCCATTTTCAGAAATCACGGTGCTGCATCTTCTGACACATACATCCGGACTGTACCCGGACGAAGGCTGCTTTTCAGAGAGCATACCCCATTCACCATGGGAACTCATTGATACAGCCTGGGACTATCACAAAAAGTGCGGAAAGACCATGGAAGATTTTGACTGGGTTCGTGCAGGTATTTCCGGTGGACTGCGGGTGCCGGTGGGAAGCCAGTGGCAGTACAATAGTTTCGGTTTTTGCCTGCTGGGAGAGATTGTCAGCAAAGTCAGCGGAATGTTTGTGCACGATTACATAGAGAAGAAAATTCTCCGTCCGCTGCAGATGAAAGATAGTACATTTACGGTTACGCCGGAGTTAGCCAAGCGGCATTTTATCAGAGACACAGAGAATAAAGAGTATCTGTCACAGCTGGCGGAAGGTGTGAAGCAGCAGGAGGATATCTGGGACCGTATTCCCAGTACCGGCGGAGGTCTGCATGCTACCGTGTATGATTTGGTAAGATTTGGAAATGCTTTTGTAGAAAACGGTCGTCTGGACAGACGCCGTATACTGGGAAGGAAATCCGTGGAGAAAATGGCCACAGTGCAGTTGCATGGAGTTCCTGACTACTGCTGGGGAGCAAAGGAGGAAAACCGCCTCTACGGCATTGGCTTTGATATGCGTCAGGGACCAGCCTATATGTACTCGGAGGGTACGATTATGCATGAGGGGGCAGGGGCTTGTTCCCTGAACATTGACAGAAAAGAGCAGCTGGTGGCGGCATGGTTCGTGCCGTTCCACATTGTGGAAGGCGGCTGGTCTGCTGAACCACTGTACAATATCCAAAATATTATATGGTCGGGGCTGGTATAATGAAAACGATTAGACAGAAGCTGGAGATTTGCAGGGCAGTGGCGACGGTGACTTACAAAGAGTGGAGTGCATACCGCACCCACTCCCTGGTTTCTGTATTTGTGGGGCCAGTATATTTTCTGGTGCAGTATTACATCTGGAGCGCTGTGTATGGTGGCAGCCAGAGCCTGGCGGGGATGGAACTTTCGCAGATGATTCGGTATTTTGGTGCGGTAGCGCTCATTGGTTATCTCACCATGGATTTTGCCGACTGGAATCTGCAGATGTTAGTCAGGACTGGGAAGTTTCTCACCTTTACCCTGCGCCCGGTGCATCATCGTTTCTTTGCATTTTCACAGAAGGTGGGTCACAGAATACTTGGGTTTCTCTTTGAGTTTCTGCCCTGCCTTTTGATATTTCTCTTCCTGTTCCGGCTGGATATGGTTCCAAGTCAGCCGGTTTGGACGGTGATTTCAGTGATTTTGGCGTTTTTGATGAATTTTTTTGTAAACTATTGCATTGGAATGAGTGCCTTTTACTTTGTACAGGCAAGCGGAATCCGGGTTTTTTATCAGTTATTGACCCAGGTGTTTTCCGGTGCATTGGTACCGCTCAGTTTTTTTCCGTCATTTCTGTCGCGAATTATGATGTTTTTGCCCTTTCCCTACACCAGTTATATCCCTGCCATGGTCTGGACGGGAAATGGTTTTGTGGGGGACATGACGGTGGCACAGGCGGTGTGCTGTCAGGGGATTGCCGTTGTAGTTATGGCGTTTCTTAGTGAGATTTTATACAGATGTTCCGTGAAGCGCTTTACGGCAGTGGGGGCATAGGAGGTATAATATGCGTTATTTTAATGTATACCGTATCTGTTTTCAGACGGCAGTGAAGGGAGCGTTGGCATACCGTTCAGATTTTCTGCTGCGCAGTATTATAACACTGCTCTCCAATATTTTATTTCCCCTTGTCACGGTTTTGATTTATGCTTTGGGAGCCAGGTTTCCGGGCTGGAATATGTGGGAGGTTTTGTTGCTGCAATCCATCTATTCCATGTCCACCGGAGCCGCCTCCATATTGTTTGGCAATGTGTTATGGGCAACCATGGACCATGTGCAGCAGGGAAGTTTTGAGACGGTGCTTCTGAAGCCAGTCTCTCCTCTGTTTTATCTGATTGCGGTGAATTTTGATTTGGAGAGCAACGGATTGTTCTTTGGCGGATTGGTTATGACCGTGGTCTGCGGAGTGAAAACCGGAAGCTGCAGATGGGAAAATGTTCCTGCTTTTCTGTTGTTTTTCCTTGGAGGGCTGGCGGTTATGAGCGGAATGTTTCTGCTTATGGCGGCAATGAGCTTTAAATGGGTGGGAAACTCAAGAATCCCGGAAATTTTTGACAGCATGAAAAGCTTTGGAAAGTATCCGGTTGGGATATTTCCGAAAAAAATACAGATTTTATGTTCATTTATCATTCCGGTGGCGGTGATAGGATTCTTTCCAGCGGGGGCTTTGCTGGGCAGGATGGATGAGCGGGCATATTTTACATTGCTGCCCTGCGCCTTGTTTTTTGTGGCAGGATCCGCGGTGTATCACATAATGATACGGATGTATGAGGGAGTTGGGGGATGATGACTGGAGGTTGTGATGGGAAACGAGACGATAATACAGGTAGAACATCTTGTGAAATCCTATATGACATATAAGCGGGGCAGTGGTTTTGCCGAGACGGTGAAAAGTTTTTTTAAGAGGGATGCCGTCAAGGTGGATGCAGTAGATGATATTTCATTTTCCATTGAAAAGGGAAGTATCTGTGGAATCCTGGGTCCCAATGGTGCAGGTAAATCCACCACTATCAAAATGCTGTGCGGGGCATTGTTTCCCACCAGTGGTAACGTTGATGTTATGGGATTTTTTCCGGCGAAGGAGCGGGTGGAATATGTGAGAAAAATCGGGGCAGTCTTTGGACAGAAGTCCCAGCTTATATGGGACATTCCGCCAGTGGACAGTTTCGCCATGAACAAGGCGATTTATGGCATCTCTGACGCCGATTACAAGCAGCGTCTTTCTGAGATGGCAGAACGTTTCGATGTGAGGGAGGTCATGTATAAGCCCACAAGAGTTCTTTCTCTGGGAGAGCGGATGAAGTGTGAGTTTATCATGGCGATGCTCCACAAACCGGAGATTGTATTTCTGGATGTGTAGCGATGTATTATGGGTAACTG
>CAZSGT010000154.1:1690-5408 GCA_964606215.1 uncultured Lachnospiraceae bacterium | reverse complement strand
CCCTGCCTGCTGTCACAATAGAATACCGGTGCACTCCGTCCTGTTCCCGTTTTTTCCCATCTTCCAATACTTCCTCCGGTGGCAGCATAGGATATTCCTCTATCTTTGTCTGATAACAACCTGCCTGGGCGCAGTACTTACAGTTCTCACTGCACCTGCCACTGCGTCCGTTGACAATGGTGCAAAGATTCACCTTATCCCCACACAATGCTCTGCGGATATCATCTGCCCCCTGCTGTAGTTCTTTAAACGGCGCATCCAAAAAGTATGTATAATCATCCTGGGCTCCCAGACGCCTGCCATCAATAATCTCCTGCGCCAGTATTTTCATTTCCTTCAACCGTATCACCTTCCTCTTCCCGTTTCCAATAGTGCACATAGAGTTTCGCTTGCGAACCTCTCCGCCTGTGGCGGGTTGCTTCATGCAGCATATACCTCTCCGCCGCAGTGCGCTCCATCCCGGAGGGTTTTTACTCTATAGGAAATTCGGAGATATTTCCTATAGAGTAAAAACAATCCTACGACATCGTACACCACTTGCCATAGGATTGTCAACTATATTTTAAATTTTGGTTTACAATTCATTTATCCCGCCTGTATCTGCCTGGTGGCTTTCGCCAGCCACTTTGCTTCCTCCTCCGTCATATGGGGTGCCAGAAGCTCATACACTCTGGCATGATAGGCATTTAACAAATGAATCTGCCGCTCTGTCATCATGCTCACATCGATTCCCTCCAAATCAAAGGGCACGCAGGTCAGGTTTTCAAACTGCATAAATCTGCCGTATTGGGTTTCTTCTGCTTCCACACACAAAAGCAGGTTTTCGTGCCGGATTCCAAACGCTCCCGGAATATACAGCCCCGGCTCATTGGAGATAACCATTCCCTCCTCAAAAGCAACCGGCGTCTCCCCGTTTTTCATGTGCCAGTGGATTCGCTGGGGTCCCTCATGGACGCTTAGAATATAGCCCACGCCATGTCCAGTACCGTGGTTAAAATCCAGTCCCACTTCCCACAACGGCTCCCTTGCCAGATAATCCAGATTCGCCCCCGTCACTCCATGCACAAACTTTGCCCCGGAAATATTCAAATGTCCCATCAGCACCCGGGTAAATCCCTCCCGCTCCTGTTTTGTTAATGCTCCAAGCACAATCGTCCGGGTGATATCCGTGGTTCCCTCCCGGTAATGTCCTCCCGTATCTGCCAGACACATGCCCCTGGGCTCAATCCTTACATCACTGTCCTTTGTGGGCTCATAATGAATAATGGCTCCATGGGCGCCGTAGGCGATAATCGGTGAAAAACTCTGTTCTAAGAACCCGTCCATCTCTTTGCGAAATTCCGCTAATTTTGCGGCGGCGTCCAGTTCTGTTATCTCTCTTGCCGCCACAGTTTCCTTTAACCATTTGATAAACCGTGTCACTGCCACGCCGTCCTTGATGTGAGCGCGGCGCATATTCTCCTGTTCCGTCTTTGTTTTTACGGCTTTCATCTGTTCTATGGGACTTGCTTTTTTATAGGTTTTTACCCCCTGAGGCAAAAGATGCATGATATGATAATTCACCCGGCTATCATCCATCCACAGGGACGTCCCTGCCGGAATTTTTTCAATCCCTGTGTCAATATCCTCATAGCGGCAAATCCTTATGCCGTCAGCTTCCAAATTGCTTCGGACTGTTTCGGAGAAAATCTCCTCATGTACAAAAAGCTCCGCCCCCTCTCTGGAAACCAGCATGTATGCCAAAAATACCGGCGTATATAAAACATCTGCCCCCCGCAGATTTAACAGCCATGCAATCTCCTCCAGTGCCGTGAGCAAAAGCAGGTCTGCATCTGCATCCTGAAGCTTTTCCCGAACTTTCGCAAGTTTATCTGTCCGGGTAGTTCCGGCATATTCCGGTGATACTTCCCACACAGGTTTCTTTGATATGGTCGGTCGCTCTTCCCAGATTTCCCCCACCAAATCTTTATTGCCGGAAAAAGTAATCTGTTTTCCCTTCGTGGCTCCAGCAAGCCTCTTTACAAATGCATTGCTGACCGTTCTGCCGTCAAATCCTATCACATCCCCCTCCGAAAGATGCTCCTGGAGATATTCACAAATTCCCGGCACCCCCGGCTGACCGGAGCGCATCAACGTAATGCCGGTTCCCTCTAACTGCTCCTCTGCCTGCAAAAAATATCTGCCGTCCGTCCAGAGCAGCGCCTCTTTTTCCAGTACTGCCAAAGTGCCTGCCGAACCCGTAAATCCAGACATATACTCCCTGGCTTTGAAATAATCCCCCACATACTCTGAACCATGAAAATCTGCACTGGGCACAATGTATGCCCCTACCCCGTTTTCTTTCATCCTTTTCCGAAGCGTCGTTATCCGTTCCCTGGCTTTCTGTCCATGGACCTGCCGTTCCTCCCTTTTCTGTTCATCTAATTCCTGCCCAGTCAATGTCTGCCCATCGATTCTTTGTTCTGCCAAGCCCTGTTCATCTAATTTTCGTCCACTCAATCTCTGTTCATCCACTCTCTGTCCATCCCCTTTCATTTTTCCCTCCGGCTGTGTATCATGGTCAGAAAAAAGCGATTATATCCAAATCCGCTTCTGACTACCAGATATTCCCCGCATTCATATAGCGGAGAAATCGTATGATACTCCTTTTCTCCATTTTCATCTATACGTGAACAGGCAAACCTGCACTCCTCACCATCCTGTGGAAGACGCTCCTTCCGATAATATATCCACAACCGGCTGTCATCCGGCACCGTCACCTGATATGCCTCCCCACAGTTCTCCGCATTGACGGCGCCCCGTCCATTCCAGTTTGAGGCGTCCTCCGCCTCCGTTTTCTCCCACTGTACCGGTTCCCCACTCTCGGCAATGCAGTAGTATTCCCCATTCTGCTGGGGCTTCGGCTGAAAATACAGATAGTCACCATCAATACGGAATGTCACCGCCTCTGCCAGATACAAGGCATATTTATACTGGTAATCTGTATCCCCCATCTCCTGAAAGGGGCGGTACCACTCTGCGGAAGTCCCCGTCTTATATGATAATACCTTACATTTATTCACACCCAGCAATTCCTGCATTTTCTCCTGGGTCAGCCCGGACAAATCCACATCGCTATCGTAGCGGATTACTGCTGTAAAGGGATTTTCCTCTCCCAGTGCCCCCAGGTTGGTCCCATCAAAATATGTGCCGTAATACATAGCATAATTTTTCATGCTTTCTGCTTCTTCATAGTAATAATGGTTCTGTAATTCCCCGTAATCCGGAACCTGTCCCACCATTTCTTTCACCGCATCCTGTACCGCCAGAAGAATCTCCTTCTTCTGATAATCGTCTACACCTGTAGTATATTCTTTTCTCCCATCCATATACACTTTAAAGTCTTTTCCGTCATATTTCATCGTTACGTAGGCATAGCCTGAAAAGGACGGACCAAACATGCCTCCGGTACTCTCCACCTCTCCTCCGGTTACCTCCGCCTCAAATCCATACTTCTGTTTTACATACTCTTTGGCATTTTCCTTTGCCTGTGCAAGATTTCTCTCATTTTCCTGTCTTTGCTCTTCGCTGACACCGCAGGATACAGCACACAGGACAAACAACATGCAGGGCAGGAAAAGTTTATATCTCCATATATTCTTCATACTACACGTCCTCCAACAATATATATCTTACCATCCTTCTCCTGAACTTCTAAATTTGCCATTTCAAAATCCTC
>CAZSGT010000154.1:0-1680 GCA_964606215.1 uncultured Lachnospiraceae bacterium | reverse complement strand
GTTTCGCTTACAAAACACTCTGCCTATACCATTGGACGATTGCGCCAATATATGTTATATTTATTACAGTTGGAGAAAAACTCCCACTTCTATTTTTTGCAGGAGGAACACCATATGAAGAATCTGTTTTTTAGAAAAACAAAGGATGTCGACCATCAGACACCCGCCTATAACAAACCAGCTGACGGCGCAGAGCCATCCCAGCTTTCTGCCGGCAATACAGATATTGACTTGATTTTATCCACGGTGGAGCAGGTAAAATCTGCCAGCACGGAGATTGTAAACGGAGTCACCGTCGTGCGTGATTTGGCAGATGAAAACAAACACAGTGCAAACACCGTTGTAAATAATATGACCGAATTATCTGCCCAAAATTCGCTTTTGACCGAAAAAACAGCCTCCTCCATGAATATGACAAGCGATATCGGCAGACAGATGGAACAAGTGGCAGATATGACTTCACAGATGGTTGGTCTCATAAATGAATCCAACTCCCACGCCCAGACCAGCTCCGGGGAGCTGGCAAATCTGGTGGAAACTACCCATACGATGGCAGACCTCTCCAAGGAAGTCAGCCAAATTGTAAAGGATTTTTCCGAGAAATTTGCCGTGGTAAAGTCGGAGACTGTTTCCATTGAAGACATCACCGACCAGACAAATCTGCTCTCACTGAACGCTTCCATTGAGGCCGCCAGGGCAGGAGCTGCCGGACGGGGCTTTGCCGTTGTGGCAGACGAGATTCGCAAACTCAGCGATGAAACCCAAACTTCTTCTGCCCGCATTATGAATGCGCTGAACCATTTAGAGGACACTTCTGCCCAGATGACAGATGCCATCACCCGGATGGTCGAGCTGATTCAAATAAACCTGGAAAAAATTACAGAAGTCAATACCAGTGTGGTCAGCATTTCCAACGACTCCAAACAGTTAAACAACAATATCTCCCTCATTGACAACGCAATGAAAGAAGTGGAGCAGTCCAACCAGAACATGGTGGATAACATGCGCCAGATTACCGACGCCATGTCCGTCATGAGTGATTGTGTGGAAAATGCTTCCGCCAACGCCCAAAGCATGCTGCAAAAGTACGAGCAGACCACAGTCAACGTAGGGAACATCGAGTCCTCCGTTGGCAATCTTGTGGTGCAGCTTGGAGCCGGAGGATTTATGAGTATCCAGGACGCAAAACCGGGCAGCAAGGTTTCCATTCTGACTTTGGATGAGGAGGGAACCCCGGCAAAAGAATATTACGGACAGGTACTGCGCCAGCAAAATACGAACGTGGTTGTGGATATCCGTCCTGCGGATATTGCAGAATGCCAGAATACACCTGTGCCCTGCCACTTACAGATGACTACCGGAAATGTATTATATCTCTGGGAGGACGCTGAGGTTCTGGCGCTGAACGAACATGGGGTTACCTATTACCGGGTATCAACCGCTTCCAACCCCAAAGTTATGAAAAAGAAGAAAAATCCCAGATTGGACATTCATTGTCCCTGCGACGTTATGATAGAAGGAATTTCCAAAACCTATCACGGAAACATGCTGGATATCAGCGCCAACGGAATGGCATTTACTTCCACGGATGCTGACTTTGAAACTGCGGAAAAGAAAATGATTACAGTGACGATTCCAGAGCTTCCCATCCCCAAAGCCCGCACCGTACAGGCATGTATC
>CAZSGT010000153.1:0-5413 GCA_964606215.1 uncultured Lachnospiraceae bacterium | reverse complement strand
TTCATTCAGTAAGAGATGAAAAAGGGAAAGGTACAGGTCTCATTTAAGAAGCTGGATAATTCTGCGGTGAAAAAATACAAAATCACCTACCGCATCAAAAAGAACGGAAAATATAAAGCACAGAAAGAAAAAGTCATCAAGGGAAAGCGTGCTACCCTATGCGCTTTAAATCAGGGAGAAATCTGTGAGGTACGGGTATCGGCATACACCAAACAAAGCGGTGTATGGCTGCCGGGAAAATTCAGCCGGATGGTAAAGGTGCGCGGGAAATAATTGAATAGTCTGCAAAAAAAGGAGTGTACTTTAGTTTGGTACACTCCTTTTTAGACTATAGAAAAATAGCCTCCAGGTAAAACGCTTTTTTGTGGCAGGAATGGACAATATCTGCTATAATAAAATGTATATAAGAAACGGAAAAAACACATTTGGGGATGGTGAAGGAATGCGGACGAGAGAAGAAGTCCTCGCCTACGGCTTGTCGTTTCCGGGCACCTATCAGGATGCACCTTTTCGGGACGACAACTGGCAGCTGGTGCGGGTGCGCAAAAACAAAAAAGCATTTTTATGGACGTATGAGCGGGAGGGAAAGATGTGCATCAATATCAAGGTGAATCCGGAGTGGAGAGATTTCTGGAGGGAAACCTATGAAGCAGTGTTGCCAGGATATCATCAGAATAAAGAGCATTGGAATACGGTGATTTTGGATGGGAGCGTGCCGGAGGAGGAAATCAGGCGGATGATTGGGGAGAGCTATGATTTGGTGTTGAAATAATGTCCGGTTTCGGAGAGGGATATGGTAAATACAACCTTATTCGATAGGAGAAACCCTATTTGCAGGTTTGTCTGGATTCCTCGAAAAGTGTTCATAGTATGGAGGCTAAATATGGAAAAAGGAAAAGAAATTTTGGAGGCTTGTGTAAAAGAACGCAGGCAGGTGTGTATAGAGAGAGATGATATTGACGACGAGCCCATTACGGCAATTCCGTTGAAAGTCGGTAATCAGTTAGTGCTGATACAGTATTTGTATGATTTTGCCATGGACGGGTACAAAGTGCTGTGTATGGAAGATATCACCGCAATCCAGAGAGGGAAGGTGGAAGAGTTTCACGACAGGATTTTCCGGGAAGAGGGCATGTTGGACGCCGTGGATGTACCCAGCGTTTCCGTTGATTCCTGGATGTGTTTTTTTGCGAACATGTTTGAGGAGAAACGGATGTTAGATATTTCACTGGAAAGACTTCGCAGCGATGCTGCATTTTTTGTGGGAAAGGTAAATTTAGTGGAGGGAGATTCCCTGGAATTACTAGAGATAGATGCGCTGGGGAATTATGGAAGCGAGCCGATAAAAATATATTATAAGGATATTACCATGGTGAGTTTTGGAAACCGGTATTCGGAATTTCTGAATAAGTATTCCCATGGGGAGCCAGAGAAAGGAGAAAATCATTGACACATCAGGAAATTGCCAAGTTAGACGAGATTTTGCAGGCACACGATTACAACAAAACCCTTTTAATTGCAATTATGCAGGATATCCAGAAGGTATATCGCTATTTGCCGGAGGAGGCGTTGGGCTATATTGCAAAAAAACTAAAACTCAGTGAGGCGAAAATTTATGGCGTTGCCACCTTTTATGAAAATTTTTCCCTGGAGCCAAAGGGAAAATATGTGATTAAGATTTGTGACGGGACGGCATGCCATGTCCGAAAATCTGTTCCCATATTGGAGGAGTTCCGGACGCTTTTAGGAGTCAGCGAGGAGAAAAATACCACAGAGGATATGCTGTTTACGGTGGAGACGGTTTCCTGTCTGGGCGCATGCGGCCTGGCGCCGGTTTGTACCGTAAACGACCATGTGCACCCGGCGATGACGCCGGAGAAGGCAAGAGAATTGATACAGACATTGAAGGAGGAGGCAGCAAATGAAAATTAAGACGAGGGAAGAATTGGCGGCAAAACAGAAAAAGTACAAGGCTTCCCTGAACAGCCAGAGGAAGCAGATTTTGATTTGCGCCGGAACCGGGTGTGTTGCAGGCGGTTCTCTGGAAATTTACGATAGGATGAGAGAGATTATTGAGGAGAAGGGCTTGCGCTGTGCGCTGCTCTTGGAAAAAGAGCCCCATGGGGACAGCATCGGATTGAAAAAAAGCGGATGCCATGGATTTTGTGAGATGGGACCTCTTCTTCGGATTGAGCCAATGGGATGGCTTTATTTGAAAGTCCGGGTGGAGGACTGTGAGGAAATTATTGAAAAGAGCATTATCAACGATGAGGTAGTTGAACATCTGGCATATCAGGATGAAAAGGGAGCGTATTTTGTCAGACAGGAAGAGATTCCCTTTTATAAAAAACAGACAAGGATTGCACTGGAATATTGCGGAAGAATCAATGCGGAAAGTATTGTGGAGTACATAGCCCTGGGCGGGTACAGTGCAGTTGCCAGGGCGCTGTTTGATATGACGCCTCAGGAAATTGTGGACGAAATCAGTGAATCTGCACTGCGTGGACGTGGTGGCGGAGGTTTTCCGGCAGGCAGAAAATGGCAGCAGGTATTAAACCAGCCGGAGGAGGAGCGGTATATTGTCTGCAACGGTGACGAGGGAGACCCGGGAGCATTTATGGATCGTTCCATGATGGAGGGAGAGCCTCACCGGGTAATTGAAGGTATGCTGATTGCGGCCATTGCCACGAAGGCGCACCATGGCTACATTTATGTGCGCGCAGAATATCCGCTGGCGGTGGAACGACTGCAGATGGCCATTGACAAGGCATTGGATAAAGGGCTTCTGGGAGAGGATATCCTTGGTTCGGGATTTGATTTTGATTTGCGCATCAGCCAGGGAGCGGGCGCCTTTGTGTGCGGCGAGGGAAGCGCGTTGACCACCTCCATTGAGGGTAACCGGGGAATGCCAAGAGTAAAGCCGCCCCGCACGGTAGAGCATGGACTTTTCGACAAGCCCACCGTGTTGAACAATGTAGAGACGTTTTGTAATGTGCCGCCCATTATTTTGAACGGGGCGAAATGGTACAAGGGATATGGTCCGGAAAATAATCACGGAACCAAGGCGTTTGCCCTGACAGGAAACGTAAAGAATACGGGGCTGATTGAGGTGCCTATGGGAACCACACTCCGGGAAGTGATTTTTGATATTGGCGGTGGCGTGAAAGACGGTACCTTTAAGGCGGTTCAGATTGGCGGACCTTCCGGAGGCTGTCTCTGTGTCAGTGCCACCGAAGACCATCTGGACATGAAGCTGGATTTTGATTCGCTGAAAAAGGTGGGCGCTATGATTGGCTCCGGTGGTCTGGTGGTTATGAATGATAAGAGCTGTATGGTGGAAGTTGCCAGGTTCTTTATGAATTTTACCCAGAATGAGTCCTGCGGAAAATGTGTTCCATGCCGTGAAGGCACGAAGCGGATGCTGGAACTGCTTACGGATATTACTGAGGGAAGAGGAACCATGGAGCACATCGAACTTCTGGAAGAGCTTGCCGAGACCATTTCTGCCACGGCGTTGTGTGGTCTTGGAAAGACGGCGGCGTCTCCGGTGATTAGTACACTGAAATATTTCCGGGAAGAGTATATTGCCCATGTGGTGGACAAAAAATGTCCGGCGGGGCAGTGCAAGGCATTGATGACGTATAAAATTGATTCGGATTTATGCCGGGGATGTACAAAGTGTGCAAGAATGTGTCCGGTGGGGGCGATTTCTGGCAATGTAAAAGAGGCGCATGTCATTGATGTCTCCAAATGTATTAAGTGTGGAGCATGTAAGGATGGCTGTAGTTTTGGTGCAGTTGTGGAGATATAGAAAAGAGGCTAAAAAATGTCTAAAAAATATATGATAATCGACGGGATACGAACGGAATTTAGTGACGAGAAAAATGTATTGCAGGTAATACGCAAGGCGGGGATTCATGTGCCGACTTTCTGCTATTATTCAGATATGTCCATATATGGGGCATGCAGAATGTGCGTGGTGGAAGACGAGAGAGGCGGTATTATTGCCTCCTGTTCCACACCGCCCAGAGATAAAATGGTAATCAAGACCAATACGTCCAAATTGCATCAGCACAGGAAAATGATTTTGGAGCTGATACTGGCTTCCCATTGCCGCGACTGCACGATTTGTGACAAGGATGGAAACTGCCGTCTGCAGATGCTGGCGACCAGGTTCCGGCTGACGGACGTCCGGTTTCCCAATACGCATCCGGAGCGGTGTATCGACGATTCTTCCCTTTCCATTGTGAGGGACCCCAGCAAATGTATTCTCTGCGGGGACTGTGTGCGGATGTGCAATGAAGTCCAGCATGTGGGCGCCATTGATTTTGCGCACAGGGGTGCAGATATGGTGGTGAGTCCTGCATTTGGAAGAAATATTGCGGATACCGATTGTGTAAACTGTGGGCAGTGCGCGGCGGTGTGCCCTACGGCGGCAATTACCATAAAAAACGATTTAAAGAAGGTGTGGCAGGCGCTTTATGCTCCGGATAAAAGGGTGGTTGCACAGATTGCGCCGGCAGTCCGGGTGGCGATTGGCGAGGAGTTTGGAATTTCGCCTGGAAAGAATACCATAGGAAAAATATTTACGGCGCTTCGCATGCTGGGATTTGATACAGTTTTTGATACCAGTTTCGGCGCGGATCTGACGGTGGTGGAAGAGGCCAATGAGTTGGTCTATAAAATAGAAAATGGAGATAAAAAGTATCCCCAGGGTAACGCCATGCCTTTGTTTACATCCTGTTGTCCGGCATGGGTACGGTTTGTGGAGACAAAGTATCCGGAACTGCTTCCCTATATTTCCACCTGCAAGTCTCCGATGGAAATGTTTGGTGCAGTAATTAAAGAATACTATAAGCCTGCAGATGAAGAGGCAGGACTGGAAACTGTTTCGGTTGCCATCATGCCCTGTGCGGCAAAAAAATATGAAGCGGCAAGGGAAGAGTTTGTGCGTGAGAATGGTTTGGATGTGGATTATGTCATTACCACAAAGGAATTGATTCTTATGATTAAAGAGCTGGGAATCCAGTTTGGCGAGATTGAGCCAAGCGCACCAGATATGCCATTTTCCATTTGTTCGGGAGCCGGAGTGCTCTTTGGTGTGACGGGTGGTGTCATGGAGGCGGCGCTGCGTCATGTGGCGGAGAAAAATAATGAGGCTCTCCGTGAAATTGAATATTCGGGTATCCGTGGCTTAGAGGGAACCAAAGTTGCCGAGGTAGAAGTGGCGGGAACCAAGCTTCGAGTGGGTGTTGTCCATGGACTTGGCAATGCGGAAACACTCATTGAAAAATTGCAGCGGGGAGAAGAGAAACTGGATTTTGTGGAAGTGATGGCTTGTCCGTATGGATGTATCGGAGGAGCCGGGCAGCCTTTTGGATATGAGCATGTGAAGAAAGAGCGTGCCGGAGGT
>CAZSGT010000152.1:0-5450 GCA_964606215.1 uncultured Lachnospiraceae bacterium | reverse complement strand
AAACATGATTTTACAATTCCAGAACCAAAGGTTGACCCTTCGGAACTGAGTTCCGAAACATGATTTTGTGATTTCAAACCAGAGGTTCACCCTTCGGAACTGAGTTCCGGAACATGATTTTGCAATTCCAGAACCAAAGATTTACTCTTCGGAACCGAGTTCCGAAACATGATTTTGCAATTCCAAATCAGAGAGTTCACTCTTCGGAACTGAGTTCCGAAACAGGATTTTGCGATTTTAAACCTGAGATTTACCCTTCGGAACTGAGTTCCGAAACAGGACTTTGCGATTCCAGAACCAAGATTGCCCTTCGGAACTGAATTCCGAAACATGGTTTTGTGATTTCAAACCAGAGATTTCACACTTCGGAACTGAGTTCCGAAACATGGTTTTGCAATTCCAAACCAGAAGTTTTGCTCTTCGGAACTGAGTTCCGAGATGCCATAAAAGGAGTGTAATACACATATGAAAGCTTTAATTTTCTTCATGGAGTTAATGTATAAAGGTCCATTGATAGCCATTTTGCTCATATGTTTATGCGAGTACATAAAAATGCTCAAGGGAACGAAACACGAGGATAACGAAACAGAAGAGAAAGATGGCTGAAAAATTGCGGCTCGCAGAACGCTTGACGGGCTTTGTAAATAACTAAGATGCCAGAGCCGGTGCGGGCTTACCGAACAGGTAAGACCGTGCCAGCCGTAGCATCTGTGCCTTTACAAAGACGAACGTCAAGATTCTGGCGATGCTTTTAGCCGCCCAAACCACCTGGATATTTCTGCTAACGCAGAAAACATTTTTTAAACAAAAGGAAAGGAGACCTATGCACGCACCAGTAATCAGCAAAATACGATTCTTTGAACCAAATTTAAAAAAGACACCTTTAAAAAACAAAAACCATCTGATATACATAGCAACCCGACCAGGTTCCAGAGGACTGTTTGGAAATATCGACACAAAAGACATAAACAAAGCCGCCCAGGAAATGTATCTAATAAGCCAAACAAAAACACCAGTATACCGTGGAATGCTAAGTTTAAGAGAAGACGATGCAAAAGAACTTGGATACACAGACCCCAAAAAATGGAAAGAACTCATAACAAAACAAATGCCAGCTATTGCAGAAAAATGGCATTTCCCCATAGAAAACTTAGAATGGGTAGCAGCCGTCCATATGGAGCGGGGACATCCCCATGTCCACTACATGTTCTGGCGAAAAGACAATAAACCAGTCAGAGCATATATACCCGAAGCCAGGTTCCATCAAATACGTGGGATGTTTAGCAGAGAAATCTTTCAGGAAGAACACCAAAAATTAGCTGCCGAAAAAACGATGTACCGGGATTTAATACATGACCTTGGAGAGAAAACACTTAAAAAAATGAACCTGAAAAAAATAGAAAAGGAATTCAATTTGCTGGAAAAGCCAGCATCCAAGAACATTCCCCCGCATCTCAGTAAAAATGCCCAAAAGAACCTCGCCAGAAAAATGGCGGAACTGGTACAAAGTCTGCCAGCAAAAGGCAGAATCACATACAAACTTGTAACGCCGGAGATAAAGGCAAAAGTGGATGAAATCACCCGTATACTCCTGGAGCATCCACAATTAAAGAACGCCTACCGCAGTTATATCTCTGCAGCCGACCAAATGACTGCCACCTACTCCCCAACCAAAGAGAGACGGCAGTGGAGTATGGAAAATGCCGAAAAAGACCTGATGAAAAGAATGGGAAACATCATTTTGCGAAATGCAAAGGACATCCGTAACCAGTTTAAGCAGGCAGAATACGCTGAATATAATAAAAACCGGGAAACCTATCTGCAATCAGCAGACGGAGTATACCGGGGATGCTTTCAGATGCTGCAGGGACTTCAAAATGCCAGCCAGCAGAATATGCCATCTGAAAATTATGCAAACCAGGGCAGACAAGCCCGCAAAGAAGCTGCCCTCAAAAACAGAGAACAGCCAAAAGAACCAGGTTAAATAAAAATTAAGGAGGAAAAACAATATGAAAAAAGCAATTATAACAAGTATCGTAAACATCAAAGGAGGCGTCGGAAAAACCACTACAACCTGTGCATTTGCTGAACTTCTGGCAAAACAGGGAAGGAAAGTCCTGGTGGTAGATTTAGACCCCCAATTTAACACATCCAGAATGTTCCGGGTCTGCCCGGCATCCACCCAGCCATCTGTAGCGACCCTGTTCATCCTGCCAGCAAAAGTTGTCCAGAGTGAACATACAGAAGACATCACTGCCTGTATCTACCACACAGACAATCCCAACATAGACATCATTCCTGCCAACGAAGATTTGTCTGTGACAGAGGAACTCATCCGGACAGATACCAGCCGGATACAGCAAAAAATCCTGTCCAAATGCCTGGCACGAATACAGGATAGATATGACAACATTCTGATAGACAACAGTCCATTTTTTAACATGCTGACAATAAACAGTCTGACTGCATCAGATAACGTCATCACTCCGGTAGAAAGCGACGGATACAGCTACCATGGACTGACGCTTCTGTTAGACCGCATCAATTCCATTAAGGAAGAATTAAACGAAGACCTGGAATTTCTGGGAATCTTCCTTACAAAGGCAGAACCAAACACTGTCAGTTTCCGGGCAATGTTTGAAACCTACCAGAAGGAGTTGGGAGATAAATTTCTGGATACATATATACGCAAAGATATCTCCGTCAAAGAAAGCACCATCACGCTGCAGCCACTGCTGACATATAAACCAGACTGCCGTGCTGCAGAAGATTACACCAGACTGCTTGAAAAACTGGATATATAATAAATGGAAAGGACGTGAGAACCCATGGCACAGCAAAAATTCAAAAAATTGATGGCAGCCAGCGGCAGTCTTTCTGCCACACAGGGAACTACTGACATAATAAGCGGTACCGGCGCCGCCGGCAATGCACTACGAAAAATAGAAAGCAAAAAAGAATATGACCAGCGATTTATCCCATTGGAGCATCTGCAGCCCAGCACCATGAATGAATACCCCATCGAGGATATAGAAAAATTAAAAGAGTCCATCACCACTTATGGACTGCACGAAAACCTGGTTGTCATTCCAGACAAGGAATCTGACAAGTACATAATACTGGCCGGCGAACGACGATACACCGCCATAAAGGAACTGCAGGAGGAAGGGGCTGACATCTTATTAAATGGCGTACCCTGTAAAGTGCTCCCCAGTAACACGGATACCGCCACCCAGGAAATCATTCTAATCGAAGCAAACGAACTATCCAGAACGCAGGATGCCGCAAGACGCCGGAAAATGCTTGCACGATTGGAAGAACTGTATACTATGAAAAACCATGAAACCTTAAAGGAAAACCCGGACACTGCACCAGAAGATTTAATAGATGTAAAAGCGGAAGTCGCCGAGAAAGCTGGCATCAGCGAACGACAACTCCAAAAGTACAGTAACGTAAATCATTCCCTAATACCAGAGCTTCAGGAATATTTTGATGCAAACAAGATATCCCTGACTTCGGCAGATATGTATGCACGACTGGATGAAGATGTGCAGCGTGCGGTCCTGACGCTTTTGGAAGCCGGTTCTGCCGTTACCAAAGGAAAGCTCGACCTGCTGAACCAGCAGGTGCAGGAACAAAAGGAAACCCTTGCATCTAAAAATGCAGAATATGAGAAAATGGCAAAGAGGCTGGAACATGCCGAAGCCACCATCCAGCAAAACCAGGTTGATGAAGATGCTATCCGACAAGAGATTGAAGCGGAATACGCCAGCCAGACACCAGATGAAGATAAACTGGAAGAACTGCAGTCCCAGCTGGAACTGACACAGCGGGCAAAAGAAAAACTGGAAAAGCAGTATGCCGACAGTGAAGCTAAAACCAGGGAGCTGCAAAAGGAACTGGAAAAAGCCCAGGAGGCTCCCCTGCCAGCCACAGTACCTGCAGAACTGGATGCAGAAACTGAAAAGCAGCTATCCTTAAAATATGAAATCGAAACACTGGTTTCTGCGTGCAATAAAAACATAAATAATCTTACAAAAAAATATAGCGAGTATCAGGACCTTTGCACAGACGAAATGGATATGGATAAATTTGTAAAGACGCTGGAAAAAGCTTTGCAATTTTTTGCATAAATATGCAAAAAAATATTTTATAGAAATTTGAAAAAAATTATTGCAAATCCCATTTCATGTGCTTATAATAAAGAGAAGAAAACTAGACAAAATATCTATTCTGTCCAGTTTTCTTTTAATCACCAAGGCGCATTCATCAGCCTTTTAGGATACACTTATTTATTTTTTACCTGTAATGTCCTGTTATGAATTGGACATATGTTTACTATACACTATATTGCATATTTTTGCAATTATTTGTTTGAAATTTTAACATTTTATTTCATGCGTTGAAAAGCAGTGCTCGCCAAAACTTGAATTAGCACTATAAATATGTTATATTGAACAAAGAAAAGGGAGAGCTATAAAAACGATTTCTCTTAGGAAAACAGGTTGAAACTTGCCTATATACACCACTAATTCGTACTTAGAAAGCACAAGTACATTAAGAAAACTAAAGAAAGGTAAATAAAAATATGGCATATGAGATAGAATTAAAGGCATTCTTACAAAATAAGGACACAATAGTTAAAACATTAACAAATAAAGGATGCATATGGAAAAAAGAAAAAAAACAATATGATAAAACATATTACAAAAAAGAATCTGATTACAATGATTTGTTTTTTCGAATTAGATGTGAAGATGATAAAAATTACACACTTACTTTAAAACAAATACTAAACAGTATAGAAGTTATAGAATACGAATCTACAATTGGAAATCCAGATGCAATATCAAATATGATTCAGCAAATTGGATTTGAAGAATATGTAACCATTAAAAAAATAAGAGTTGAAGGAAAATTGGATGATTTTTCAATTTGTTTAGATGAGGTGGCAGATTTAGGAAGTTTTATAGAGGTTGAAAAAATAGTAGAAGAAAATAGCGAGCGAGAAAACGCAAAAAAAGAAATAAGAGAGTTTTTATCAGCAATAGGAGTAAACTTAGACCATATTTGTAGTAAACGATATCATACAATGATTTTTGAATTACTTAGGGGAGAAAAGAAATAAATGCAACTTGTAGGAGAGGAATTAAAAAATCTTATTAAAAGCAAAGAAAATTACGAAAATTCAACAGAAGGCATACATATAAGCGCATTAAAAAACGATTTTGATTCAGAGCATCAAATTACAGATGATGCGATAGATTTAAGAATTGATGATACCGGATTTATAATGAATACTGAATATAAATTCATTAATACATTATCCAATAAACCATTTGATAATAATTTTAAAGAAATACCATTACCCATTGATGGTTATATCCTTCAACCGGGAGAAATATTATATATTGGCACTTTGGAAAGAATACGTTTAAAAGGAAATTATG
>CAZSGT010000151.1:0-5457 GCA_964606215.1 uncultured Lachnospiraceae bacterium | reverse complement strand
TTTAAATACCTTTTGGAATACCTTGACTGCCTCTGCTGTTGCAGGACCGTAGATGCCGTCTTCTGCAATCTTTGGAATCAATGGATATGCACCGGCTATGACATTTAACTGCCGCTGCATTTGCATGACCTTGTCACCGGTACTGCCGATGGTTAAGTCGGTTCTGGGCCAGGATGCCGGGACGCCGGAGATTTCTTCTGCAGTGGCAATATATACGTTGTTTCCGTAAAAATAGCGGAGAATCTCTATGGCGCTGTAGCCGTTTTGCCCCAGTGTCTGGGATTCCCACTGCCGCATCCAGTTTGGACAGGATACCCGCTTGCCGTCACAGTACTGGGTAAACAGAGGCTGGCTGAGATTCGGTCTGGCAATGTAGTTGGAAAAAATGGTATCTACAATGCGGGAAATATTTTCGTAGATATTTCGTTCCGGAATCCATTTCTGGTCGTATGCCGTGGAGGAGGTAATGGTAAAGTCGTAGCCTTTGTTGCGATACCACTCTGTATAGACGCGGTTTAAGGTAATGGACTGAATGGCAAGGATATTTGCCTGTATGGCCGCTTCCGACCAGGTGGCGTATATTTCACTGGATGCCACGTTTTTGATATAATCTTTATATTTTACATAATAATTTTGTGCGGAGGAGTCGCTGGGGGCGCCGTCGTGCACAATGACATATTCCGGGATGACGACACGGCTGAGAACGACTTCGCCGGTTTCCGCCACGGTCTTAGTCTCTTCTTCCGGAATTTTGGGGGGATATTCTTCATAAAGGGTATGCCCGCCAATGACAAAAACTTCCTCTCCAATGCCCGGGGAGTCGATGGTTGGAATGAGAGGAACATATTGTAGTGCAATGGTATTAGGAAGTACCTGTACACCGGAGATTTCAAAGTCTTCATAGTCCGGTGAACTTACCTGTATGGTGTATTCAGCGTAGGGTTGCTCTGATTCGGGAGTAAGGCTGTAGGATTCGGGAGGGGCAGGAAGTGTAATGACTTCGGTCTGTCCATTTTCATCTGTACTGAAATCCCCAAGCGTACTGTCGGGAACGCCGGTATATGAAATGCTTACCAGTACCCCGGACAGGGGACGGTTGGTTGTGAGAGAGGTTACGACTACCTGAAGGGAGCCGTAGTTGCTAGTAGTACTGATATCCATAAATAGCCTCCATTTTGGAGTATTTGCGAAATCGGCACGGAGAGGAGGCAGAGCCTTGGTTTTGTCCGGTGCATGGATACGCAAATCTCGAAATGTTGATGATGTTGTAACAGTATATGAGGGAAAGGATATAGATATTCCGTTTAAAGTAGAGGAAGTGGAGAGAGGATTGCAGGCGGTGTTTTGAAATGGAGGAGAAGTATGAAAAAGATATGTATTGGAAAGATGCTTTTGTTTGGCTTCCTTGTATTTTGCGTGGGAGCGTGTCTGGGCAATCATTTTGTGGTACATGCAGGATTTGCAGAGGGAGAGGGAAGTTCGCCCCTGCCTCAGTTTCCACCAGTGAATTCTACGCCTGTAGTACAAAGTCCGACACCGGCTGTCTCTCCCCAGCCCATAAAGCTTCCGGTGTACGACGGAAAGCTTTCCTTTAAGAAAAAAGCGGTAAAGGTTAAGAAGGGGAAAACGTATCAGCTTTCTTTAAAGCTTACCAAAAAGAACCGAAGCGGAAAGCGGATTACATACCGTTCCAGCAAGCCTAAGGTTGCCACAGTCAGCCAGTATGGAAAGGTGAAAGGGAAAAAGGCTGGAAAGACAACGATTACTGCAAAGCTGGGAAAAGCAAAAGCACGGTGTAAAATTACGGTGGAGGAGATAAAAACGATTACAGTTTCGGCGGCGGGGGACTGTACGCTGGGAACGGACCAGGCAATCTATTCCTCCATTGATTTTAACCATATTTATGAGAAAAAAGATGCATCCTATTTCCTGAAAAACGTGAAATCGGTGTTTGGAAAAGACGATTTGACCCTTGTAAACTTAGAGGGAACGCTGACGGACCGGGGAAGCAGACAGGATAAAGCCTTTGCGTTCCGGGGAAAGCCGGAGTACATAAATATATTGAAAAAGGGCTCTGTGGAAGCCGTTAGTTTTGCCAATAACCATTGTTATGATTATGGACAGGTAAGTTACGATGATACTGTCAAATTGCTAAACAAACATAAGATTACATACTCCTCTTTTGAGCGGATTGCAGTAAGGAAGATAAAGGGAATCCGTGTGGGAATGATTTCGGTTACATGGACCGGGGATACGGCAGGCACCCTTCGTAATGCCATTGCCAAGATGAAAAAGAAAAAACACGATTTGCTGATTGTGAGTTTTCATTGCGGAATTGAGAAGGATACTGTGCCAGATGATACACAGGTCATGCTGAGCCGGATTGCCATCGACGAGGGCGGGGCGGATCTGGTAATCGGACATCATCCCCATGTTTTACAGGGAATCGAGAAATATCATGGCTCCTATATTGCATACAGCCTGGGAAATTTCTGTTTTGGCGGCAACACCGACCCGGCAGACAAGGATACCATGATTTTGCAGCAGACTTTTACATTTGTAAATGGAAAGAAAAAAGCGGACGACAATCTGAAGATTATTCCGTGCTGTCTGTCCTCTACAAAGGAATACAATAATTATCAGCCCACGATTTCCAAAGGGAAAGAAAAAAGCCGGATTATTGGGAAAATTAACGGCTACAGTAAAACCTATGGAGTGCAGTTTGATAAGAATGGGAAGGTGAAGAAGTAGGGGAGTTGTTTTTTAATAAGAGGATACCCTTGGGTTATTTCATGACTTTGGGGTATCCTCTTTTGTGATTAGAATGCTTATGTAAACTCTTGTCTCAGGCGCACTCTTATTCTACAAGTTTTATCTGCAGACGGTCAATGCTTTTGCCGTAACTGCCCGCATAGCCATCCTGTCCTTTTGTGGTTTCGATGTTGTTCTGATAACTGTAGTAATTGCTTTTTACAGGACTTACACGGTACTGGGCTTTATATTTGCCGTTGTAGACAATCCGAATGGCATCAATTATCTTGTTATCCCCGGCATAGCCGTTATTACCATCGTTGATGTTGTATCCCGTAACCCATGGAAGCCATCCACCGCCTTTTATGTGAACCTGGTATTTACAGGTTCCTTCGCTGAATTTAATGGCGACATCTGTAATCGATTTGCCGATAACACCTGCGTAATCCTCCAGATTTTTTACAGCCGGGTACCATTTGCCACCTGCCCGTACACGGTAGATGGCGTCGGGAATTTTCTTAGGAATTGTATCAGAAGTTTTATCTTCACCAGTAGAAACAGATTTTCCATCCCAGTTCGGACGATAGTAACCATTGATTAACCCGGAATATAGAGTGTATTTACGCTCCATAACCTTAGATTTGTCATTATCATTGCTGCCCGTGTTTCCCTCAATAGTATAAACATAGTTGCTGTCAACGCGGGATACAATCCCTACGTGGTCGCTGTAATACGCATCCTGGCCAGGATAACGTCCTTGACCATTCCAGGTAAACACAATAATATCGCCAACCTGTGGTTTTGAATTATGACCCTCATACCATTTTCCCCAGTTTGCCTTCACACTTTGCCGTGGGATCTCACCGGCGACAGCGCTTTTTTTGACTATTTTTCCGCATATTCCGGTGACTTCTGCAACATAAGAAACAAATATTGCACACCAGGGAATATCTTTATAATCATAACCATAAAACCATTTTCGGAATTTTGCTGGTCCCTCTCCTATATATTTTTTTGCATTATTTGCAAATGTTTCGTTTAATTTTGCCATTTTATATACCTCCCAATTATTTTTATTAGTATATTTACGAAAGTTACATGTTATAGAATTGTCGATATTCATATTATAATTTGTTTTATTCATATTTCTTACCCTGAACCGGGTGACGTGCTTTGTGTCGGAGAACTCCGGCTGTTGAGATTTACTTAGAAATTTGATATAATTATTAGGTTACATGTAATCCTCTGCAAGTTATCCCCTTGCAGTTATCAGTATATCTGCAAATATGTAGAATGTCAACCCTGAATTTTACATATTTGCAGAATATTGTGCAAATATGCAGAAAGCGAGAGCTATATGGAAGTCGATATGCTATCTATTGGTGAACGGATAAAAATACGGAGGCTGGAGCTGCGTCTTACGCAAACCGATATATACGAAAAATGCGGTATTGCATCAGGAGTTCTGAGTAGAATTGAGAACGGAAAAAATGTCCCATCGGCCATAGCTTTTTATAAGCTGTCACAGGTGTTAGAGTGTGATATGGATTGGTTGGCCACTGGGAACTCTGCAAATATGCAGAATCATATTTTCTGCAAAAATGAAGAATTGCTCCTCAAGGGTTTCCGGGAACTGCCAGAGGAAGACCAGGAGGAGCTTATAGACATATTAGAAATAAAGCTTCGGAAATCTCAAAGGACAAGAGAGGCAGGTGCCAGGTTATCCCAATTGACAGATACAGAAAAGGATAACCGGGTGGGGTGATTATGGAATCTGAAACTATTTTAAAAGCTTATATTAAAGCAACGCATGTAATTTAAGTTTGCATTATTCCAATTGACTACATGAAACCAGTCATCTATATAATCTGCTCTTAGGTTGTAATGTTTCAGATAATATGCATGTTCCCAGACATCTATATTGAGAACAGGATACAGTCCCAGTGATAAAGGAGTGTCCTGATTTTGGGTTGTAATAATACATAGTTGTCCGGTACAATTGACTACAAGCCATGCATATCCAGAACCAAATACAGATAAAGCGGCAGTTTTAAACTGATTTTTAAATGACATATAACTACCAAATTCATTTTTGATAGATTCGCTTAGTATTCCAATGGGTTGTAAGGAAGCAGAGTTGGAAAGATTTGAGAAATAGAATTGATGATTAAAAACACCACCACTGTTATTTTTTATATTTGTTTGGATATCTTTTGGAATTTGATCCATATTCATCATAAAGTGCATTCATATCGGTAAGTTCTGCTACTATATATGAATTAGGGTTTTCCTTGAGTACATCTCTTGCAAATTTTTCCCAGAAAGAAGTAACTTGACCGAAGATGGTATCAAAATCAGTTTCGCCATTATTTCTAAGTGAATCAACGTCAGCAACGTCTTTTGCAGCGTCAATACGCCAGTCTAAACCAGATTGGCTTCTGTCAACAATCGCTTCTGCAAGTCTGAAGCTTTGAGCGTTAGTTCCTTTGATTTTTTTCTTTAATGCATCAGCGAGAGCTTCTTTGTCGCTTTCAGAAATATTTTTTAACCCAGATTTTACACGTCTAATTAAGTTGTGCGCTTCATCTTCTGGTGAAATTCCGCTCACACCGATATCTTTTAGCGTAATCTTTTTAAGTCTTGTGTAATCGTAAGAAATATCGCCGTTATCGTTTGTTTGGAAACGTGGAGCATCGCATAATGATT
>CAZSGT010000150.1:0-5477 GCA_964606215.1 uncultured Lachnospiraceae bacterium | reverse complement strand
CGAGCGAAAACGAAGATGTCGCTTTTGCGACCGCGCTTGGCGCGAGAGTTTCGCGAGCGAAACTCTTATTTATTTGCGCGAAGGCAAAGTGAAAATAATCTGCGGTTCGCTCACCGGGCAAGCGAACCGCTTTCCGCAGATATTATTTCATGGAGTTCTTTCGCGAACTCCTGATGACTGTCATATCTTAAATCGTCAATCAGTTTGTCCCAGTCCTCTATCTTTGCAGGTATATTTCTGCTACAGAGTTCTTTCGCAAGGTATCTGGCATAGTCATAGTCCGTATCGGGATACAGTGAATCAAATGCTTCGCTGGTATACCAGGCATAGTAGGTAACGCCGCCGATAAACTGCGCATGGCTGCCATCATCGAAAACCAGCTTAAAAACCAGATTTCCATACCAGTCGTCTTCCAATGTGAAGTAGTCCACATCATCCCAGCTGTATTCCGTGCGGCTTGTCAATGTGACCGATTTTATACCTGTATTGGAAAACAGGTGGAAATGGAACATGGAAAGGATGGAAAGGAGGATGGCAGCGGCAAGAGGAATCAAGACCATGAAAGCTTTGTTCTTTGGTGAAAAATCTTTCCGGCTTACCGTAAAATCCTGTGTATCTTCCGGTTCGAGGAAAAGTACGTATTCCAGTATAAAAAATAGAATGCATGCAAACAAGGGTATGCAGGAAAATGCACTGGATGTCATCCATGCACTGTCTCCCAGCCAGCATTTGTAAAATCTGTCAATCAGCCAGGGGACGGCAAAAATGGCAGTGGACAAAAAAACAAATATCCACAAAATGGTTTTCAGGATTGTTCGTTTTGGTTCCAAAGGTTCATTTTCCTGTGTGGTGGAATGCTCCATAACAGCTGCCTCCTTGTCCGATGTTGTATTTTCATGAACATGTCTGTATGCATAGATAGTTTCAAGTTATGAAAATAATAACATAAGTTGTTGTACGGAACAAGATACTAGTCCAGATTCAGTTTCCTGGTAAACACACGGTGTGTGATATAGTACAGGATTGCCAGAGTCAGTATCGTAATCAGCAAAAGGATTCCTTCAAAATGGGTAAGCATATAACTGATAGCGCGGGTTTCCGACATGTTGTTTAGAGCACTGTCCATGTTTCGAGCTTTGAACATCATGTACAGGAATATTAAAATAAACGTAAGGAACTGCTTGGCATAGTTTATGAGAATATACATTCCAAAGGAGCCGGCAACCCGGTGTTTGGTTATGAGATGTCCCAGCGCCACACTGGCAAAAATATGCAGGTTCGTGACAAATATAGTCAGGATAAGCAGCAAAACAAGCCCAATGGAGGGGAGGATAAAGACGCCTCCGTTCTGTTTGTAAAAAATGGCAAAAAAATCTTCCAAGCCAGAAAAAAATGAGGAAACCTGATTCGTATTGCCAGAACACAGCCCATACAGGAGAGAGGAAGCCAGCATTGTTACAGTGCTGAAGATTTCAAACAGTGAAGCAATCAGTACTTTGCTGATAATCAGACCGTGCATGGTCACTGGCAGAGTGTGGGTCAGATATGACTCTTCCCCGGTCATGGTCTTGTAAAAACGCATGGCAACCAGGATAATATTTGCTACAACTATTCCGAACATCTCTATAACAAACAATATAGATAAAGAGATTAGTAGTATGCCAAAACCGGCTTGGAGAAAGGCATCTATGCTGGGATTGCCAGTCTGTATCTTTACCATGCCGGATGCGCTGGCATGGCTCAGCAGTCCGGCCAGAGGCGCAGTGATAAGCAGTAAACCGTATAGGGGAAGTAGTAGCCTTCCCAATGCATTCCATTCATGTTTCATCAATTTTTTTAACATCTGAACACCTCCCTGAAAAGTTCATCTACAGATGAGTTATGCTGTTGTCTGATGTTGTCCACCGAGTTGTAGAGACGAATCTGTCCCTGCTGTAAAAAGATAACATCATCTAGTACATTTTCGATATCCGCAATCAGATGTGTGGATATCAGTACAGAACCGTTTTCGTTGTAGTTGCTGATAATTGTGTTCAGGATATAATCTCTGGCCGCCGGGTCAACGCCGGCGATGGGCTCGTCCAGACAGTATAAGTCGGCATTTCTGCTCATGGTAAGAATCAGCTGGACTTTTTCTTTCGTGCCCTTGGACATGGTCTTTAACTTTGTTTTTGAATCGATTCCCAGCCGTTCTAACATTTCTGTTGCTTTCATGCGGTCAAAATTGCTGTAAAAATCATTGTAGTAATCAATCAGCTGTTCCACACGCATCCAGTTGTTTAGGTAAGATTTATCCGGCAGGTAAGCCACCTGCAGTTTTGTCTCAGGACTGGGAACTTTGCCGTCAATGGTAATGCGGCCGCTGGTGGGGACCAGCAATCCGTTAATCAGTTTAATCAGTGTAGTTTTTCCGCTGCCGTTGGGACCTAAAAGGCCGATAATCCGCCCTCTCATTAAAGTGAGATTCACCTGGTTCAGGGCGTTAAAATATCCAAAAGATTTGGTTACATTTTCACATTGTAAAATTGAATCCATAGGAAACTCCTTCTTTGTTTTCATAGTATTGGTGTACTGACAAGTAGTTTTGTAAATTATGAATGTGTCAATACATTAGGGTTCATGTGTTTCGATTAGCTTTAAAATCTCAGATTTTTCATATCCCAGACCTTCCATACGAAGAAGAAATAAGGCAATCTCTTCTTTTGCATATTGTATCTTCAATGTCTGGATGGTCTGCATATCTTCAGTGATGAATCTGCCAGCCGTTCGGTTGGCATGAATCAGTCCGTCCTGTTCCAAAAAGCTTAACGCCTTCTGCATGGTGTTCGGATTGACCCGTGCTGTCGTCGCCAATTCCCGGACGGATTCCAGCTTGTCTCCAGGGGCATACTGCCCGGATACAATCTGTTGCTTAATATAGTCTGCAATCTGGATGTAGATGGGGCGACTGTTGTCAAAATCCCATGCCATTTTTGGAACCCCCTTTCTGTATTACTGTATTAGATGACTAGTACACTGATACAATAATACAGAAAAACAAATATGTCAATAGTGTTTTGAAAATATTTTTATGTGAAAGGAAAATATTTTCATATGATGCTAATTTTTGGGGAAAGATAATACTATTAAAATAGAAAGTTATGCAAAATGGAGGCTAGATATGAAGAAGAAAACAATACAACGAACCATGAAAACCATGGATGGAAACCAGGCTGCTGCCCATGTATCCTACGCATTTACGGATGTGGCAGCTATTTACCCCATTACGCCCTCTTCCCCGATGGCAGATTATGTGGATGTATGGGCGTCCCAGGGAAGGGAAAATATTTTTGGAGAGAAAGTTACGGTTGCCCAGATGCAGTCGGAAGCGGGTGCCGCAGGAGCCATCCACGGTTCTTTGCAGGCAGGGGCGCTGACAACTACCTACACTGCGTCCCAGGGCTTGCTTCTGATGATTCCCAATATGTATAAGATGGCGGGTGAATTGCTGCCCGGCGTAATTCACGTTGCAGCGAGGGCGCTGGCAAGCCATGCTTTGTCCATATTCGGCGACCACTCCGATGTGTACGCCTGCAGACAGACAGGATTTGCCATGCTTTGTGCCGGAAATGTCCAGGAGGTTATGGATTTGGGTGCGGTGGCGCATCTGGCGGCGGTAAAGGGAAGAGTTCCATTTCTTCACTTTTTCGACGGCTTTCGGACTTCACATGAGATACAAAAAATTGCAGTCTGGGATTACAAGGATTTGCAGGAGATGTGCGACATGGATGCGGTGCAGCAGTTCCGTGACCGGGCGCTGAATCCGGAACATCCGGTGGTACGGGGAACCGCACAGAATCCGGATATCTTTTTCCAGAACCGGGAGGCTTGCAATACCTACTACGAAAAAATTCCGGAAATTGTGGAAAGTTATATGGATATGGTCAACGAAAAGACGGGTAATGATTATAAATTGTTTAATTATTACGGGGCAGAGGATGCCACCCATGTGATAATTGCCATGGGCTCCGTCTGCGATACAGCGGAAGAGACCATTGATTATCTGATGAAACAGGGAGAGAAAGTGGGACTTGTCAAGGTGCGGTTGTATCGTCCTTTTGCCACGGAGCGTTTCCTTGATGCCCTGCCGGAAACGGTTCGCAGGATTAGTGTGCTGGATCGAACCAAAGAACCCGGAGCGCCGGGTGAACCCTTGTATCTGGATGTGCTTCAGGCATTGAAGGGCAGCAGGTTTAAGGATGTGGAGGTTTACCACGGAAGATACGGTCTTGGCTCGAAGGATACAGTTCCGGCAGATATTGCAGCGGTATTTCGCAATGCGAAGGAACAGGAGTTTACGCTGGGAATCGTGGATGACGTCACAAAGCTTTCCCTGGAGAGGGGAGAATCCATGGATGTCATACCTGAGGGAACCCAGAGTTGTAAGTTCTGGGGACTGGGAGCGGATGGTACCGTGGGCGCCAACAAAAATTCCATCAAAATTATTGGAGATTATACGGATAAATATGTGCAGGCGTATTTTGACTACGACTCCAAAAAATCCGGAGGCGTCACCATCTCCCATCTGCGCTTTGGTGATACTCCCATACGCTCCACCTATCTCATCAGCCAGGCAGATTTTGTGGCGTGCCATATGCCGGCATATATCCGCAAATATGATATGGTACAGGACATCAAGGATGGAGGCAGCTTTTTGCTGAACTGTTCATGGAATGAACAGGAATTGGAGCGGCAGCTGCCGGGACAGGTAAAGCGGTATCTGGCGGAGCACAACATTCATTTTTACACCATAGACGGCTTCAAGTTAGGTAAGGAAATTGGACTGGGAGGCAGAATTAATACCATACTGCAGTCGGCATTTTTCGCAATCACCGGCATCATTCCACCAGAGGACGCCATCAAATATATGAAAGAAAAGGCAGACGCATCCTATCGCTCCAAGGGAGACGATATCGTGGAAATGAACTGGAAAGCCATTGATGCAGGGGCAAGCGCCTACAAGGAAATTTCTGTGCCAGAACACTGGGCAAAGGAATCTGATGAAGTGCTGTGGGAGGATGTCCGCGGGGGCAGGCAAGAGGTTGTCCGGTATGTGAATACCCTGCAAAAAAGCATCAATTCCCAACAGGGAAATAATCTTCCGGTATCTGCATTTATGGACTATGTGGACGGAACCATTCCCTCCGGCTCGGCGGCATATGAAAAGCGTGGGGTGGCGGTGGATGTGCCACGGTGGCTTCCGGAAAACTGTATACAGTGTAATATGTGCTCCATGGTATGCCCCCATGCCTGCATCCGTCCGGTGGTAATGGATGAAGAAGCGGTTAAGGAAGCACCGGAAGGCTCTAAGGTGGATATGATGGGAATGAAAGGGTATCAGTTTGCTGTGTCCGTATCGGTGCTGGATTGCACGGGCTGTGGCAACTGTGTGGAAGTGTGTCCGGGCAAAAAGGGAGAAAAGGCACTGGAGTTCCAGC
>CAZSGT010000149.1:0-5503 GCA_964606215.1 uncultured Lachnospiraceae bacterium | reverse complement strand
GTTAGGCAGGAATGGAAATTCCTCACTGCCTCTCACTGATATGGTAAACTTTGCTTTTCCACAAACAATATTCATGGAATAGTTATAATCCACCTCAATATGAACATCTAAATCCGGAAGCTTGCGGATAATCTCAGAAAATACCTTTGCATTGACGGCAATGGAACCTTCTTCCTTGATTTCTCCCTTAATAATTGTCTCAATACCAATCTCCAGGTCATTGGTAATCATTTTAATGACTCCGTCTTTTGCCTCAACGACAATACATTCCAGAATATTCATTGTAGATCTGGCTGGAACAGCCTTCATAGCAATATTGATTCCTTCTATCAAATCTGATTTCTGACAAATAATATTCATGATGTGCATAACTCCTTTGCTTGAAATGTGTGCCTATATAAATAATAAAATAAATAATAAAACCGTAGTAATAGTAGTAGGGACTGTGAATATGTGGAAAAGCCTTTTTCATATTGATGTTTAAAGGATTTATCCTTATTCATAACTATGTGAATTGATGTCCCTTACTCTGTTCATAAAAAATTATGTTTGTGGATTAATCTTTTTATTTAGGATTTCTAATGTATTTCTCATGTCTGGTTCTGTTTCAAGCAGGTCTTCAATTTTATCACAGGCGTGGACAACTGTGGAGTGGTCCTTACCTCCCATTTTCTTTCCAATATCCGTAAGACTTGTGTTGGTAAGTTTGCGGGAAAGATACATGCAAATCTGTCTGGGGATAACAATCTCTGACTTGCGGGTTTTGGAATTAATCTGTTCCACGGTGGTATTAAAGTGATCTGCCACCAGTTCACAGATAAACTCCACAGTGACTTCCCGTTTGTGATTTGGGTTAATCATATCGGAAAGGGCTTCCTCTGCCAAATCCATGGTAAGCTCCCTGCGGTTTAATTTGGATGCAGCCATTACTTTTGTAACAGCTCCCTCCAGATTACGGACATTTGTCTCGATATTTCTTGCTATGTAATCTAATATGTTGTAATCAATATCAAATCCAAGTAGTTCTGCCTTCTTTTGAAGAATCGCCATACGTGTTTCAAACTTCGGTATCTGGATATCCACAATCAATCCCATGCTGAACCGGGAACGAAGTCTGTCTTCCAGGGTCTCCATCATCTTTGGAGAGCGGTCACTGGAGATAATGATTTGCTTTTTATTCTGGTATAAGTCGTTAAAGGTGTGGAAAAACTCTTCCTGTGTAGACTCTTTACCTATAATAAACTGTATGTCGTCAATTAACAAAACGTCAATATTACGATATTTGCGATGGAAATTCTCTATGTTTGAGCTGTCGCTTCGGTTACGGATTGCCTCCACAAGTTCGTTGGTAAAGGTTTCGCTGGTAACATACAAAATCTTTAAATCCGAGTTACGGTCTGCAATGTGATTGGCAATGGCATGCATCAAGTGCGTTTTTCCAAGACCAACTCCTCCATGTAAGAAAAGAGGATTGTAGGAAGTGGAAGGTGCTTCTGCTACGGAAAGTGCAGCGTTGAAAGCAAGTTCATTATTGTCTCCAACTACGAAAGTATCAAAGGTATAGTTGGAATTTAAAAATGGTAAATCATTGCGTTTCTTCCTATTATAATGTGTTATATTTTCTGTATTAGATTTTGAATCAGATTCTAAATGGAAATTACCGTTTTCTATATCTGTGGGTAAGAGGAACTGAATATCCACATTCGCACCGGTTTCCATTTCAATGGAGAAAATCAAAAGTCCTTTGTAGTTACTTTCAATAAAAGTCTTTGTTTTTAATATCTGTGAAGAGTATTCCTTGTCGAACAGCAGATATAGAACCTTGTCCTTGTAATCATAGACTTTTAATGGCGCAATAAATACATTATAGGTTGGACCTATAATATTGTGGGTTGTTTGAAAATTTTCCAATATTGCCGGCCATTTTTCAATAAACAGCTCTTTTGAGAATTCATCCATGTATTATGCCATACCTTTCTAAACCAAGAACCATTTCCTGTAGAATGCTTATTTGCCTAAATACGTTCAAAAGAGCCTACTACAAGGAATATATCATACATATATATTTTATATCAAAAATAGCTAAAATACAAGTCTTATATTAGGTAATAAAGGGGCAGAGGAACCGCTTAAAAAGTTATAAACATGTAAACAATATATTATATGGGAAAATATGACTTTGAGATAAAGTTATAAACAGTAAAATAATAATAAAATCATAGTTATCCGCAAAGTTATCCACAGGATGTGAATAAAATCTACATTGGTAGAACATAAATAGGGTAAAACTACAGGAAAATGCATAAATTGCTTGACGAAATGAAAATATTGCTATATAATATGCGATGTATGACGCTTTAAAAAGGTAATATTAGTAAAATCATAAGGAGGTGCACAGATATGAAAATGACATTTCAGCCGAAAAAGAAATCAAGATCCAGAGTACATGGATTTAGAAAGAGAATGCAGACTTCTAATGGACGTAAGGTATTAGCCAGCAGAAGAGCAAAGGGAAGACATAAATTATCAGCATAGGTCGCAGTTATGTGACCTTTTCTTCTCTTGCCAGGTTCCAGGTCTGATTTGGACGAGTTAGGAGTATTCGCGTGTTTGATGTTTTGACGAATAATATGCAGTTTCGAGAGGTTTATAAACAGGGAAAGTCATATGCAAACAAATACCTGGTGATGTATGTATTGGAGAATGGTTTAACCAGAAACCGTTATGGTATAACCGTTAGTAAAAAAGTAGGAAATAGTGTAGTCAGACACAGAGTGACGAGACTGATTAGAGAAAGTATCCGACTTCAAAGTAATCAGTTTATGGATGGATTTGATATTGTTTTTGTTGCAAGGGTAGCGGTCAGAGATAAGAAATATCAGGATGTGGAGAGTGCCTTATTACATTTAGGAAATCTTCATAAAATAGTAAAGAGATGATGTATTGTTATGATTGGAAGAATACTAATACTTATTATAAATTTGTATAGAAAATATATTTCTCCCTTGAAAGCGAGACCAGCTTGTATTTATACCCCTACCTGCTCTGAATATGCAATAGAGGCAATAAGTAAACATGGTGCTTTGAAAGGGAGTTTTTTGGCTATCCGAAGGATATTAAGATGTCATCCCTTTGCAAAAGGTGGATATGACCCGGTACCATAAAGCCTAATTAAGGAGGAAGTCTAAAGTGTTAAATTATGTGTTGTTAACTCCATATCAAGGAGCAATCTTAGGTCCTATCGCCAGAATATTAGGATGGATTTTGGAAAAGCTCTATGAAGGTTTATCTCTGGTAGGAATCGAGAATGTAGGAATCAGTATTATTTTGTTTACGTTTATTGTAAACGGACTGATGATACCAATACAGGTAAAGCAGCAGAAATATTCCAGGATGTCTGCAAAAATGAGTCCGGAGCTGATGGCGATTCAAAACAAATATAAGAATAAAAAAGATGAGGATTCCATACGGAAAATGCAGATAGAGCAACAGGCAGTTTATCAGAAATACGGCGTCAGTCCTGCATCCGGATGTCTTCCTTTGTTGATATCCATGCCGATTTTGTTTGCGTTATATCGTGTTATTTATAATGTACCAGCTTATGTTGGACCTGTGTGTGATTTATATAATAATCTTGCCGATGGATTAATGAGCTGTAAAGATTATGTAGATGTACTGGCAGGTTATATTGCAGGTACGGATCAGGCGAAAGCAGTTCTTGCAGATGATAAAACACATCAGACGGTTACTGTAATGATGAAAAAATGGCCGGAACTAACAGAGGCTTTAAAGAACAATACTTATGTTATTGATGTGTTGTCCCAGTTTCGTCCTGAGACATGGGACCAGTTACGAAGTGATTTTCCTTCATTAAAATCTACAATTGATGCTACCGTACAACAGGTAAATCATGTAAGTAATTTCTTTGGTGCGAATATATCGGATACTCCATCCTGGAATGGACCGACAGTAAGTATTCCTATACTGGCTGTTGTCACACAGATTTTAAGCACGAAGATTTCTATGGCTGGTTCTCCGCAAATGCAGCAGAATCAGGAAGATAATACGATGAATTCTACTATGAAGACCATGAATACTGTGATGCCTATTGTATCTGGTGTTATGTGTCGTTACATGCCAATTGGTCTTGGACTTTACTGGATTGCAGGTAGTGTATTCCGTATTATTCAGGGTCTCTGCATTAACTTCTATATGGATCATCTCGATATTGATGAAGAGATGAAGAAAAATAAGGAAAAGGCAGAAAAGCGTTTTGAAAAGATGGGAATTACCCAGGAAGAAATGAATCGTATTGCGAGACAGAAGACAGCAGATTTAGGGAAGACTAAGAAAACAAATATCAGTAAAGCCGCTGCTTCTGTAAAGAGTTCCCAGACAAGCTCAAAGAATGGTTCAAAGAGTTCGTCGAAGAATAATGGAAATAAAAAACCAAAAAGCCAGAAAAATAACAGTAAGGGTAATCCAAAGTACAAAGAAGGCAGTATTGCCGCTTATGCGAATATGTTGAATCGCAATCAGGATGATTAGAGTGATTAGTTTCTCTTGAGGAATGGAGGATGTATACTATGTGTGAATGGAGAGAATTTACCGCAAAAACAGTGGAAGAAGCTTTGACAGAAGCTTTGGTGACGTTGGAGACAACCAGCGATAACGTGGAATATGAAGTAATTGAAAAACAAAGTAATGGTATTCTTGGGTTGTTTAGTAAAGATGCAAGGATACGTGTAAAAAAGAAAATGACCTTAGATGGCGTTGCAAAGGATTTTCTTTCTAAGATGTTTGAAGCTATGAATATTGAAGTGGTTATTGATATTGATTATGATGAAGACGCCGGGGTTATGAATATTGAATTAAACGGACCAGAGATGGGACTTTTGATTGGAAAGAGGGGACAAACCTTAGATTCTATTCAATATCTGGCCAGTCTTGTAGTAAATAAAGAGAGTGATAACTACATTAAGTTGAAAGTAGATACGGAAAATTACCGCCAGAGAAGAAAAGATACTTTGGAAAACCTTGCGAAAAATATTGCACATAAGGTTAAGAAAACATATACTCCGGTTACCTTGGAGCCAATGAATCCGTATGAAAGAAGAGTCATTCATTCTGCTTTACAGAATGATAAGTATGTGGAGACACACAGCGAGGGCGACGAGCCGTACCGCAAGGTTGTTGTGACTTTGAAAAAAGGAGTCAGCAGGGAGTATAATAAGGGTTACCGGAAATCCTATTATGGAAAAGATGGTTATCGCAAGAATAATTATCATAGAAATAATCGGAAATATAACAACAATAGTCGTTATGATGAGAAAGTGGAAAAAGAAGAGAGTACAGAGTCTTTCACAGGTGATGTGGAAGAATAGTCATTGGAAAGGGGCTGGGTTATCAGCTCCTTTTTTACTCTATAGGAAATTCGGAAGAATTTCCTATAGAGTAAAAACCCCTCCGGGGAGGGCGCTGAACATCCAGTGGATGTTCGTTT
>CAZSGT010000148.1:0-5578 GCA_964606215.1 uncultured Lachnospiraceae bacterium | reverse complement strand
GCCCCGATATTACCTGCACCCATGACTCAAATTGCCTGGTGCATAATGGCAGCTGTCCCGACACCTCTAATTATCAGGATGACAACAGATCAGACCATAATAACAGAGGACACCACGGATCAGGTTCCCACCATTAATCAGTCATAACCAAGGGGGAAAATTTTTGAAAAGCGCGGAAGATTTAAACCGTGTCATGGAAACTTACGCGGACATGGTGCGGAGAATATGTTTTGTCCATTTGAAAAACAGGCACGACTCAGAAGATGTTTTTCAAAACGTATATATGAAATATCTGCTTCATGAAAACTCCTTTGAGAGTCCTGAGCATGAAAAAGCATGGTTTGCGCGGGTAACGATCAACGCCTGCACGGACTGGCTGCGGTACTTCTCGCGCAGGAAATGGGTTCCCCTTGAGGTGGTGGATGAAGAGAAAGAGGCACTTGACGACTCATCCACGGAACTTTTGGAAATTGTTTTAACGCTTCCCGAGAAGTATCGGAACGTCATTTACCTGTACTACTACGAAGAATATTCCGCGGTGGAGATTGCCAGAATACTTGGGAAAAAAGAAAACACCGTATATACATGGCTTTCCAGGGCAAAAGACATACTGCGGGACAGAATGGGAGGTGAGTGGACATGAATGCTTTTCAGAAAAGCATGAGTGAAATACGGGCAACGGAAGATTTGAAAAAAAACACTCTGCAATACCTGAAAGAACAGCAAAGGAAGAAAAGCGACGCCAGACCGCGCCAGACTTTAAGATATGCCCTGGCTGCAATATGCCTGTTCTTTCTGCTGGGCGCAGGCGGCTATTCCGTATACAGGGAACCGATTTCCTATATCAGCATAGACGTAAACCCTTCCATCGAGTTAGGGATTAACCGGTTTGGAAAAGTTGTGTCCGCGGAAGCCTATAACGAGGACGGACAGAGTATTTTACAACATGTTTCGCTGAAAAATATTTCCTATATCCAGGCGATCAACAGACTGCTGGCGGATGAAAGCGACCACCTTTACCTGCGGGAGGATTCGCTGCTGGTCTTTACTGTTATTTCCGACCAGCCGCATTCAATCATGGAGGAAATACGCACCAATGAATTCACCCAGACTTACGAGACATTAATGTATACCAGTGATACCGACTGCATGGAGGAGGCTCACAGTCATGAAATGTCCTTTGGAGTGTACCGGGCATATCTGGAGCTTTCACAATATGACAGCAGTGTCACCATTGAAGACTGTCACGGAATGACAATGGGCGAGATCCAGACCCGGCTTGAGGGCTGCAGGCATCATAATAACTCTCAGGAACAAAGTGAACAGGAACATCATAATTCCCACCACGGCGGACATCATTAAAACTGCCCCTCAGATACTATCCTTTACAGACTTTGGAGGCACACCGTAAACCTCATGGAATGCCCTGTAAAAGGAGCGCAGACTGCTAAAGCCGCTGGCAAAGCATACTTCCGTCACCGTCATTGCAGAATGTGTCAGCAGACCCATTGCATGTTCAGAGCGGAGTTGTCGGAGATAATCATTGTAGGAACAGCCGAATTTTTCCTTGAAAATGTGGGAAATATGATATTTGTTGTAACCCAGCGCCACGGCAAGCTGCGTCAGGTTAAGTTCCTCTGTGAAATGCATATTCAGATAATCGGAAATAGCCTGACAGATGTCGGTGGAAACCTTTTTCTGCTTTACCAGCGGCATCCGGGACAATATCATGGACGCAATGATATACAGATATCCTTTGGAAATCCGGATATCCGTATTATTCTGCGCATTTTCCAAAAGTCCCTTTACCATCTGCGAAAACTGCTGCGCGTCCTGTAAATCGCTGATAAAAGGACATTGCGGTCTGTAAAGATTGAATTCGCGACTGAAATCGGGAAGAAAGTCCTGACTGAAAATCATCATGACGGCGGAGGAATTTTCAGGGGTGTATGTCTCGTGAACCTCGTTTGGAAAAACAATGGATACCATTCCTTTTTCCAACAGCCTTTTCTGACCAGATATGGTAACCTCAATAGCACCGTCGAGCACATAGAAAATTTCAATCTGACGGTGTATATGCGCAAAATAACTATTGTTGTCTGTGACACTCACAGAGAGATCATCATCTCTATTCTGATAGATCATAAAATCCGCCCTTTACAGTTAGCTTTATGCCATGAATATATTTTTATGATACCATTCCCATGGCCAAACCGCAATATCTGGCACACAAAACACAATCAAGACATTGAAGAATACCACATCCATAAGTTACAATACAGCTGACAATAGTGCCATATACAGGTGATACACCAATACACGGTGGCATCCGCCTGTCCCATTGCCACAGAAATAAACACGATCATGCCGCCTCCAAAGGCGGCCACCGCAACAGAAAGGAAGGTAAAGATAAAATGTCAGATAACATTTGGAATGCAGATTTAGGAAACGGAAACTACCGCAATCCAATACTTTATGCGGATTATTCAGATCCGGATGCAATCCGTGTGGGTGAGGACTATTTTATGACCGCATCCAGCTTCTGCAATGCTCCGGGGCTTCCGCTGCTTCACTCTAAAGATCTCGTAAACTGGAAAGTAGTAAATTATATCATAGATAAAATTCCAGAGGATCGTTATAAAGCGCCGATACATGGCTGTGGCGTGTGGGCTCCGGCTATCCGGTATCATGAGGGAACCTGGTTTGTCTGCTTTCCCATGCCTGACGAAGGTATTTATATGAGCACCGCAACAGACCCCTTTGGCAAATGGTCCGAGCCGGTAAATATCAGACCCGGCTCAGGCTGGATCGACCCCTGCCCTTTCTGGGATGAAGATGGAAAGGCCTATCTTGTTGCAGGAGTGGCAAAGAGCCGTATCGGTTATAACAGCGTTTTACATATGGTTGAAATGCAGCCTGACGGAATGGGACTGATCGGCGAGGAAGTAAGGATATTTGACGGAAACGAAAACAATCAGGTGACCATCGAAGGCCCCAAGATGTATAAGAGAAACGGCTGGTATTATGTTTTTGCACCGGCAGGCGGTGTAAAAACCGGATGGCAGACTGTGCTGCGCTCCAAAAACGTATTCGGCCCTTATGAGTATAAAGTGGTGATGCGTCAGGGCGACAGCATGATAAACGGACCTCACCAGGGGGCATGGGTGGACACTGTTACAGGAGAAGACTGGTTCCTCCATTTTCAGGATGTCTATGCGGCAGGACGTATTACCCATCTACAGCCCATGAGCTGGCAGGAGGACTGGCCCATCATAGGCATTGCCAAGGAAGGCAATGATTACGGTGAGCCGGTAATGGAGTATCGGAAACCCGATGTGGGCAAAGTAAATGCGGAAATATGCGAGCCTGAGACCTCTGATGATTTTGCCGACAGCAAATTGGGATTACAGTGGCAGTGGAATGCGAACCCCGAGGAGAATTGGTATGCATTGACAGGAAACAGCCTGCAATTAAATGCTGTTTATAAGGACGCTGTTTACGGCGACATGCCCAATCTTCTGTTACAGAAATGGCCTGCTCCCGAATTCAGCTGTGTGACAAAGCTCGATCTCTCCCATCTTGAAGACAGGGATGAAGCAGGCGTGATTTCCATGGGTACCAGCTACGGTCTTGTCACCTTCAAGAGAGAGCGCAGCCAGCTTACTCCCCGCTTTATAACAGGAGTCCAGAAATTCGGTAAAATCCTTCCTGATACGACAGAGGAAACCGAAACCCCGCTCCCCATGATTGCTTTTGAACAGGCAAAAGAAATCTATGTAAAATATACCGTTAAGCGAACAGGTACAAGGGATCTGAATGAGGACGAAAAAGATTTTCCCCTGGAACTTGTGACCATGGAATACAGCACCGACGGCAGCAGCTACCAGACAGCCGGAGAGATGACCGCCATGCCCGGACGCTGGGTTGGCGTCAAGAACGGGGTATTCTGCGCTTCCACAGAGAAGGAAAGCAACGGATATGTTATTGTGGAATCTGTTATATACGAAAATGAACCATCCTAACAAAATACCCTTTACACGATTTTAGTCTTTTGATATAATACAAACACTAAAAGAATGATTTTTCATTCGACAGAAAGGTGGCTTACGTGTGATTATTTGTGTTCCTCGCATTCGCATCCGTATTCAGGGGCGATAAAAAGCAGATATGCTGTCTCATGTAAATGGGATTTTTTTGCGTGCGAATACAAATTGTCATATATTATCGGATAGATATGGATAATGCCATGATTGCCTCGCAGTTACAGTATGGATGGTCTTTGGGTCGATGACCGTCTTGAGCATGGACTTATTTTCCATATCCTTGTCGATGTGCTTTATTGTATAGTTGAAGCAGGAAGATTTCCGTTCAGGAGATGCTTTCTGCTTTTTTTGTAACAGTCTGGTTATCAAACGATCGCAGTTATGCGGGAACTGAACTGTTATATTCGCCTGTTTTTCAAAACGACAAACAGGAGGTAAACTATGCAGAAAGGCAGAAAACAGCCCGGTTTTGACTATAGGGCACAATTATCCAATTCACAAAACTTTATCACAAACAGAAAATTAATTCACAAAATCACTCATCTGAGCAATATCGGCAAAAAAGATACCGTAATTGAAATCGGAACAGGAAAAGGGCATTTGACGGAAGCTTTATGCCAAATGAGCAAAAGTGTCTGCTCTGTTGAGCTTGACCAAAGGCTGTATGAAAACGCAAAGGCAAGGCTGTCGCAGTTTTCTAACTTAAAATTGATCCAGGGAGACTTTTTGAAATATTCTCTTCCTGCAAGGGGAGACTATAAGGTTTTTGCCAACATTCCCTATTTTATCACTACACAGATTATTGAAAAGCTTACGGAAAACCTCAATCCTGCTACAGATATCTGGCTCGTTATGGAAAAGGGCGCGGCAAAGAGATTCACCGGCGTTTCAAAAGACACCGAAAAATCGTTACTCCTTAAGGTAAACTGGGAAATGAAAACCATATATCACTTCCGCAGAGAGGACTTTCACCCCTTGCCGTCGGTGGATTCCGTGCTGGTGCATTTTTCCAGAAAGGCATTACCCGACCTGACCAGAAGCGAATATGCCGCTTTTAAGAAATTTATTTCTGTTTCACGGGAATACGGCTTTGGCGGGAAGAAAAGCCTGCTCACCAAAAAACAGGTGACAACCGCATTAAAGCAGGCTGGCCTTCCCCACGCACATGAGAACGGTGTCACACTGTATATCCAGTGGCTCTGCTTATTTCGATGTTACCAGCGCATTTATAATGAGAAGTTACGGCTATACTAAATGGCAGGATTGGACAACCTGAGTATTTCAGTGCCGCCATGACCTGTCCTTCTATTGCATCTTGACATGATTGTACCGGAAATACTTTGAGAATACACCCTGTAAATCGTAAAGTTGTAGTAAAAAGCAATTTTTGCCAGGCAAGTATTCACAGAAATTGATTATGCTGATACAATATATAAAAAGGACGGATATGAAACAATGAAAATTATTCAACATATAAAAAACTGCTTTTTCAACGCAGGAAGCTATGCCATCACGCACATCCCTAACTGCTGTAT
>CAZSGT010000147.1:0-5595 GCA_964606215.1 uncultured Lachnospiraceae bacterium | reverse complement strand
AAGGGGATGAGCGCACCGCAAACAGAAATGCATTCCATTTCTCATTGGTAATAGATGGCGGGGAACCGGTGGTGTACAAATGTCTTTGGATATGTTATACTTGGCGTGTATGTGAATACATGTGAGGTGGCTATGAAAAATTACGACCCATTTAAAAAAATCATTATATTTATATCTTCACTCATAAATATTGTGATGCTGACAGGTGCATTTGCACTGGCGTGGACACAGTACTATTCCGGAAAAATGTATCAGGTACAGTTTTACTATTGGGGAAACTGGGCAGTGTTGGGATTATATGGGATATTGCTTTTGTTTTTCTCCAAAGTGTACGGGGGACTGCGCATTGGTCAGCTCAGACGTATTGAAGTGATTTTGTCACAGATGCTGTCCGTATGCATGGCGAATTTCATAATATATATGGTAATCTGCCTGCTTAGTTTTGGACTTGCCAATCCACTGCCTTTGTTGCTAATGACGGTGGCGGATACAATGATTGTTACAATCTGGTCTGTGATAATCATTAAATTTTACAACAAAATTTTCCAGCCTTGGAAAATACTTCTCATTTATGACAGGCAGAGTTCTGCAGAGGATTTGGTATATAAGGTTGAGGCAAGAAGAGACAAGTATGCCATTTACGACGCCATTCATATTGATGAAGGTCTGGAAGTTATCGGTGAAAAGATGAAGGATTTTCAGGCGGTAATTATTGGGGATATTGTGGCGAGAAAGAGGAATGATATTTTAAAGTACTGTTATACCCACAGAGTCCGCGCCTATGTTGTGCCAAAGCTTTCGGATATTATTCTTATGGGAGCAGACCGGATTCATGTGTTTGACACGCCGTTTTTGCTGACCAAGGGTTATACATTGAGTGCGGACGAACGGTTTGCCAAACGCTTGCTGGATATTGTGCTTTCATTGCTTTTGCTGGTGGTGCTTTCCCCGGTATTTGGGCTGGTTGCGCTGGCGGTGAAACTTCAGGATGGAGGACCGGTATTTTACAAGCAGGTCCGTGCCACCATTGATGAAAAAACATTTGACATTATTAAATTCCGCAGCATGGTGGTAAATGCAGAACAGGACGGCGTGGCGGTTCTGGCAAAGGAACAGGACACCCGTATTACGGCGGTGGGGCGTTTCCTGCGGGCAACCAGATTGGACGAGCTTCCGCAGCTGGTAAATATTCTGCGGGGAGATATGTCCTTTGTGGGACCGAGACCAGAACGACCGGAGATTATCAAGCAGTATCAGGAGGAAATGCCGGAGTTTGGATTCCGCATGCGTGTGAAAGCAGGATTGACGGGATTTGCCCAGATATATGGCAAATATAATACCAGTCCTTATGACAAATTGAAGCTGGATTTATTTTATATAGAAAACTACTCATTCTGGATGGACGTAAAGCTGATTATTATGACGGTGAAGACGGTGTTAATCAAACAGAAGGAATCCACCCAGGGAGTGGGAGAGGAGCAGGATACCGCATGGAAGCCCGAAGACGAAAACGCAGCAACGGTGGAGGATTTGGTGACACAAATCGTGGAGGAAACCGAAAGAAAGCTTTGATTGTGACAAGGGTCAGTGGGTTTGTTCCCCAGTTCGAGGCGGAAAATGTAAGAATTTTGCAGGAGATGGGATTTGAGGTGCATTATGCCTCCAATTTTGATACAGTGGTCTATGGCAGAGACAATGACAGAGTAAAGGCGCTGGGACTGATTTGCCATCACATTCCTTTTGATAGAAAGCTGCTTTGCAAAACAAATTATCATGCCTACAAACAATTAAAGGAGCTGATGGCACGGGAGGCGTTTTCGCTGGTACATTGCCATATGCCCTTTACAGGAGTTGCGGCGAGATTGGCGGCGAAAAGAACTGGTACGGCTCCGGTGTTATATACGGGACATGGTTTCCATTTTTTTACAGGGGCCCCATGGAAAAACTGGGTTTTCTATCCGGTGGAGAGATGGATGGCAAGGTATACAGACCGTCTTATAACCATCAATGAAGAAGATTTTGCCAGAGCAAAGAAATTTCCAGTTCGGGGAAATGTTTGCCGGATACACGGAGTGGGCATTGACTGTGACAGGTTTTTGTCATCCGGACAGAGGCATTCTGTGTTTAAAATAGCAACAGTGGGAGAACTTGCCCCGGGCAAGAATCATCAGGCGGTGATACGGGCGCTGCCTTCGCTGCCAGACGTCTGCTATGAAATATATGGAGAGGGAAGCTGCATGGAAAGTCTTGTGGCGTTAGCAAAGCAGTACGGAGTGGATGACCGGGTTTGTTTTGCCGGTTATTGCAGTGATATTGCGGAACGTCTCCACAGTGTGGACGCATTTGTATTTCCCTCGTTGCGGGAGGGGATGCCGGTGGCAGTTATGGAGGCCATGGCGGCAGGACTTCCGGTGATTGCCCTGAATATTCGGGGCTGCAGGGAATTGATAGTGGATGGGAAAGGTGGATTTTTGCTGAAAACGGATGACCCGGAAGCGTTGGCAAAGTCCATTCAGACTCTTCAGGGGGACCGGGAACTGGCGAAGGAGATGGGAGCCTATAACCGACAGCGTATGAAAAAGTATGATAAAGCAGTAGTCAGGGAGGAAATGCGGGAAATTTACAGGGGACTACTGGAATGAAACCAGTCCGGTAAAGCCAGATTGCCAGATGGGAAAAAGAGCTGGATGAGAGAATTTAGTGAAAAACAGCAATGAAAAATCTTGTTGTGCATATAAAAAGTGAAATGGAGGACGAAGATGAAGGGAATAATTTTAGCGGGAGGTTCCGGTACCAGATTGTACCCACTTACCATGGTTACATCCAAACAGCTTTTGCCGGTGTATGACAAGCCGATGATATACTATCCTTTATCTACATTAATGCTGGCGGGGATTCGGGATATTCTGATTATTTCCACCCCTACGGATTTGCCGAATTTTGAGACATTACTGGGGGACGGAAGTAAATTTGGCATACACTTGTCTTATAAGGAACAGCCATCACCGGACGGACTTGCACAGGCGTTTTTGATAGGAGAGGATTTTATCGGTGACGATTCCTGTGCCATGGTGTTAGGTGACAATATTTTTTACGGCAGTGGACTTACAAAACACCTGCGGGAAGTGGCGGCAAAGGAAAAAGGAGCTACCATATTTGGGTATTATGTGGATGACCCGGAACGTTTTGGTATTGTGGAGTTTGACAGTGAGGGCAGAGCGGTTTCCATTGAGGAAAAGCCGGAACATCCAAAGTCCAATTACTGTGTGACAGGATTGTATTTTTATGATAAGGATGTAGTAAAGCGTGCCAAGCAGGTAAAGCCTTCTGCCAGGGGCGAGCTGGAGATTACCGATTTGAATCGTATGTATCTGGAGGATGGCATGCTGGATGTGGTGACCCTGGGAAGGGGTTATGCATGGCTGGACACCGGAACCATGGACGCATTGGCAGAGGCCACGGAGTTTGTCAGGGTGATTGAGAACCGACAGGGTATCACGATTTCTGCTGTGGAGGAGATTGCCTACCGGAATGGATGGATTAGCAGGGACGAACTTTTAGAAGTTGCAGAGCTATACGGAAAATCCAATTACGGAAAGCATCTGAAACAGGTGGCAGAAGGAAAAATTTTATATTAAGCAGGAGGAAAAGGGTGAAAAATAAATTTTTCACCCGGCAAGTTTGTGACTGCGCGCTGCTTGCACAAACATTGCGTTATGCACAAAAAGCAGCGCAGAAATGAGGAAAATCATGAAGATTATTGTTACAGGCGGAGCCGGTTTTATCGGCGGGAATTTTTGTCACTATATGGTTGGAAAGTATCCAGATGATACGATTATCTGTCTGGACAAGCTGACATATGCAGGAAATATGGAGACGCTGGAGCCGATTATGGATAAGCCCAACTTCCGTTTTGTAAAGGAAGATATTGCCAACCGTGAGGGTGTATATGCACTGTTTGAAAAGGAAAAACCCGACGCAGTAATAAATTTTGCAGCGGAGAGCCATGTAGACCGTTCCATTACCGACCCGGAGATATTCCTGCGGACGAATATTATCGGTACCAGTGTACTGTTGGATGCCTGCAGGGAATATGGCATTCAGAGATTTCATCAGGTGTCTACCGATGAGGTATACGGAGATTTACCTTTGGACAGACCGGACTTGTTTTTTACGGAGACCACTCCGATTCACACCTCCAGTCCGTATTCCGCATCCAAGGCTTCTGCGGATTTACTGGTGCAGGCATATGGGCGTACCTACGGTCTGCCTATAACGATTTCACGCTGTTCCAATAATTATGGCCCCTATCATTTTCCGGAGAAACTGATTCCGTTAATGATTGCCAATGCATTAAATGACAAGGCGCTTCCAGTTTATGGAAAGGGTGAGAATGTCCGCGACTGGCTGTACGTGGAAGACCATTGTATCGCCATTGATATGATTTTGCGAAAGGGAACAGTTGGTGAGGTATATAACATTGGCGGACACAATGAGCGCACCAATCTTCAGGTGGTTAAGACTGTCATTGCAGCACTTGGCAAGTCGGAAGATTTGATTACCTATGTGACGGACCGCCCGGGACATGACAGAAGATATGCCATTGATCCCACGAAGATTCACGATGAGTTGGGATGGGAACCCTATACGAAGTTTGATGAGGGAATCCAGAAAACAATTCAATGGTATTTGGATAATCGCGGATGGTGGGAAAATATTATCAGCGGAGAGTACCAGAACTATTACGAGAAGATGTATGGAGACAGGTAAAAAATCTATATTTTTTATGTGCAACAGATTGCGCAAAGGGATGAAAATTTCATTGTTTTGCGCAATCTTTTTTTGTATAATGAGGGTGAATTCAACTATAAACATGTTCAGGCAATTGGGAGTGCCAAACACAATTTTTGATAAAAGGAGGAATTTATGAAACGAAGATGGAACAAATTGACAACATGGATACTGGTATTTGCCATGACCGTTTCAATGATTGCCGGAGCAGGAATTGACGCTTCTTCTGCGCAGGCGGCAAAGGCGAAGAACGGTAAACTTTCCGCTACGTCAAAGAGTATGCGACCGGGGCAGAAGGCAACGTTAAAAGTAAAGAAATTGCCTAAGGGAGCAAAGAAAGTCACTTATAAATGGAAGTCTAACAAGAAATCGGTGGTAAAGATTTCGGGCAAGGCAACGAAACGGAAAGTGACGATACAGGCAAAAAAGGCAGGTAATGCTAAAGTTACCTGTACCATGAAATTTAAAGTAAAAAAAGCAGGCAGGTACATAAAGAAGAAAGCAAAGCTCACCTGTAAGGTGAAGGTTCGGGCAAAGAGCGGTTCCGGAAACGGTGGAACAGGCACTGTGCCGGGAAAGGACACGTCATCACCTACGGTGAAACCGGGAACTGGAACGACAGCGAAGCCAGGAGTTACAGGTAAACCGGGCGGGACAATGAAGCCGGGAACCACAAGTGACCCGAATGCAACGCCAGAGCCAGGGACAACAGGCAAGCCGGGTGAGACAGCAAAACCGGGAACCACAACTGACCCGAATGCAACGACAGAGCCAGGGACAACACGCAAGCCGGGGGAGACAGCG
>CAZSGT010000146.1:0-5627 GCA_964606215.1 uncultured Lachnospiraceae bacterium | reverse complement strand
GACTATATATTCCGGCAGGGAAAACGTCTGGAAAGTTTGTCAAGAAAATTGCTGGAACTGATTGTGACCGGGCAGGAAACCATTGGACTCCAGGATATCCGGACAGAAAGTCTGACTTCGCAGCTGGATATATTGGTAAGGCATGCCATGGAGGAAAAAGAAATTGAGTTTACTACAGATGTAGAAGGAATGGTTTTATATGGTGAGGGAGAACTGCTGGTATCGCTTCTGGGGAATTTACTGGACAATGCCAGAAAAGCGGTAGAGCCCGGCGGACATATACAGCTGCGGGGACGCCTGGCAGAGGAAAGATATATTTTTACGGTGCAGGATGACGGAATTGGCATGGAGGAAGAGCAGATACGGCATTTGACCGAGCCATTTTACCGGGTGGACAAGTCCCGTGCAAGAAAATATGGCGGTGCCGGTCTGGGTCTGACCCTTTGCCAGAAAATTGTAGAGCTGCATCAGGGGAGTCTGGAGATTTGCAGTGGGCCGGGAGAGGGAACGGTAGTATCTGTGTCACTGCCGGTTTCTCCCCAGGTAAAATTACAGGAGGTGGAAAAGAATGCATAAGTGGAAATATTTTGGGTGTATATGTCTGATTGCACTTGCTGTGCTGGGAGCGTATTTTTTGCCGCAGATGACCAGTGCGTACACCGATGGAAGAACCGAAGGGAAAGTATATACGGAAACCATGCAGGAATTTGCCTCCGGAAGGGAAACTGAAACGGTGAAAGAGCGGAGCCAGCGTGTGATGGAGGGGGTACAAAAGACCGGCATGTTATGGGGAGACGGACAGGATGTGGGAAAGGGAGGATTTCGGAAACGGGTAAAAAAAGAGCTGCAGGAGATGAAAGCAGCAGGATTGCTGCCGGATGTATTTTCCTGGAAATGGATAGGAAAGACAAAATATATCATGACGGCGTACTATTGGAATCTCAATGAAGATATTGAAGACTACGGAGATTTGGGATTATGGCATATTAATATCGCGAATGAAGACATGGATGTGGAGCTGGACATGGATGCCAGCACATATAAAATTTATCAGGTAAGTATTGAGGATTTGGCCAAAAAGCTGGATACGTATATTGCACCTAAGCGGGAAGACTGGATAAAAGGTTTTGAAACATATTATGAATTTACACCTGAGGAGACGGAAAAGAAATTATCCAATAAAGTTCCAGTATGGGAAGATGAGGTATATGCGTATCGATTCCTGACTTTTTATGATGATTATAAAACCGCTGAAGGAGAGGTTGGGGAAGAAACAATATATTATTTTGTGGAGGGATTTTCCACTTTGTTCGATATGCGCTGGAGTCCGAAAATATGGGGGATAGACGGAAGTATGACAGATATGACCCAGTCTATTTCCGGAGAAGAAAGTACAAAATGATACAAAGGTGATACAAAAAAACAACAAAACAGATACAAGGAAGTCCTATGCTGTTCTTAGTACAACGCGTGATTTACGGATGCAAAGCATGTGTATGCATATTGCACAAAATGCATGTGTGTAAGAACAGAAAGGACGATGGGTATGAGTTCCAGAAGAAGAAAAATAAGAAATGGAAGACGGAAACAGAACAGGGGGGTGGTGTGCCTGACGCTGCTTGTCTGGATTCTGGTTATGGTAGTCTGTGCACTGAACTGGAAAAAGCTTGGGGAGGCAGAGCGCACGGATGCGTACATGGATAAATACAGAGAGAACAAGCGGGAGGAGAGAAAACGGCAGGAGGAACAGGAGCGGGAAAAAAACAGTCCTTCCGCAGACAAAGTGGACAATACCAATCAAAAAAAAGATAAATCAAAAAAGGAGAACCTTCTTTTGGTAAACCGGGACCATCCTCTGCCAGACGGATATGAGCCGGAGTTGGTGTGGCTGGATGGAAAAGTGGGAAGAATCGCAGAGGAGGCGTACGATGCGGCTACAGAATTTATCAATGCAGCAAAGGCATCCGGTTATGATATCGTTGTGGCGTCTGCTTACAGGGGATACGAATATCAGAAAAATCTGGTGGAGGAGGATGTGGCTGCACTGATGCGGAGAGGTTACAGTGAAAAGGATGCCTATGAGGAGGTGTACAAAGAAACCATGCCGCCGGGATGCAGCGAGCACCAGACCGGACTTGCCATGGATTTGGTAGGGAAAGATTACGAGGTGCTTCATGTGGACATGGTAAATACGGAAACAAACCAATGGCTGCGTAAGCACTGCGCAGAGTATGGATTTGTTCTGCGCTATCCCGAGGATAAAGAGGACGTAACAAAGGTGAATTACGAGCCGTGGCATTTCCGGTATGTGGGGAGCAAAACCCTTGCTAAAAAAATGATGAGACAGGGAATTACACTGGAAGAATATCTGGAAGAGTAGAGTGAGTCCCTTATGGTTCCTTTGTCAGCGCATAGCAGAGGGAGTTATCCAGTCCCCGCAGCAGCTGGAGAAGTGTAATCATAAAGGAGTCCTGCAGAGCTTCCAGCCACATACCGTAATATCCGATGACGTTCTCACCAAAATGCAGCGGCATGAGGACCACCGATTTGTCCTGAGATGCATCTTTTCCCAGTTCTGGAATTACTTTATCCAGATAGCAGTCACAGGCAGTGAGAACACCCTGCTCTTTCACAAAAGCTTTCATGGTGGAGGTAAATGGATTGATTCTGTGAAGATGTTTACGATTCGGTTTATTTTCCAGCAAATCCTCATTGATGGAAAGAAAGCTGCCGTCTGGCAAAAAGGAACCCACATACTCAATCATTTTATCAATATCTGTCTCCATCAGCGCATTTTCTTCCATATCTGCAAACCTCCGGATATCTGCCTGTCTGCTTGCCAACTGGGAATTCAGGGAGCTGACAAGGCTTCCCTGGTCATAGAGACGGCACTGCTGGCATCCGCAGGACTGGGAAAGCTGGATGTGATAGGAAAGCTCCAAATCCAGAGGAGGCTTTTCGCCATTTGCAATATTTAAAACCATCCGCACAATTTTTTTGGCGTCATTGACTTCGTCTCTGGCTGCGGTGGTGATGGCGGGATAGTTTAACTTTGCCTCGTCAATTCCGTCATATCCGGTTACCAGTATCTCATCGGGAACCTTAATGTTCCGTTTGTTTAAGAAATCGCAGACGGCTACCGCCATGGAGTCATTGGCACAGATAATGGCTTCCGGCGGCACCCGCAGAGGATGCATAAAGGTCTCCATCACCTCCATGGTTGGTCCCCCCCAGAAATAGCCGTAACCGATGCGGTCCTCTTCAAAAAGAATATCATTGTCTGCCAGGACGTTTTTGAAAATCTCCAGACGTTGTTCGGAAACATCGTTGCCAGGAAAACCTGTAATAAAATTCACTTCCCGCAAACCGTGGTATTCAATCACGTGGCGCACCACTTTCTCGAAAGAGTCCTCTGTCTGGTAAATCACACTATAACAGTCTTCCAGCTCCCGGTTTATGGATACAACCGGAGTATGGTTTTTCTTTGCCTGCTCCACAATGTGATTCAGTGTCTCATCATTTCGGATTGTCAATGGGAAGATAATCATGACATCTATGATAGTATAATTGGGTAAATCGAAAATTGCCTTATCTCCGGCATCACTTGCCGTATCCGCACTCAGATCCGAGTCGCTGCCAAAGATTAAAACATAATTTCCTGTATTCGTAAGTTCCTTTACAATGCGGTTTATCAGTCGGATGTGAAACGGCTGATCTAATTCGGAAGTACAGATTCCGATAACAAATCTATCCTTGTACATAGGTCTCCTTTCAAGTCTTGCCTTTGTGGTGTTTCTAATATTGTAACAGTTTTTCATAAAAAATTAAAGCTTTCTTTCTGCAATATCCAATTTTATGTGACAAATGTCATGGTTTTTCCGGTTACGAATGTGACAGATGACATCTGCCATATAAGAGGAAAAGACCTTATACTCATTATATATTACAAAGGATTGCTTCGCAGAACAGATACAATCCTGCATGACGCTTAAAAAGCAATGCGCATACCTGCGTATGCAGAAATGAGGTAGATTATGAAAAATAAAAAACAGATGACACTATGTATATTATGTGTGGGAGTTTTCCTGGTGATTGTAGCCAGCATATTATTTGCAACCACAACCTGGCAGTACTTGCCCACCCTGGTAAAAATGTCAATTCTGGCAGGACTTTCCGCCTGCGGCTATGTGGGAGCGGAGGTGCTCTATTACCGGGAGCGGATGCCAAAGACCCAGACGGCGCTGTATTATCTGGCAACGACTTTTATGGGATTGTTTGTGATTATGCTTCTGGCGCAGTGCAATCTGCATTTGCCGGAATCTGCAATATACGTTAAATATGGAGGCGACTACGATAGCTTTGGAATTTCCATGCGGGATTATCTTGTTGCATCTTGTATGATGTGTGTTGCGCTTTTGCTCCGTTTGCTGCGGAACCGGAAACTGTTAGATACCTGCATGGTTTTTGTGGGAATACATTTCTCATTATTTTTGTGCCATGATTTATATGGTGAAACAGGGGAGTGGGATATTGCCACTTTGCTGATGGCAGTCAATGCAATCTGGTTTACCTTACAGTTATATAGCAGATATGGAAAGACCTTTCTGCGGGTGTTAAACAGTATCAGCATTCTGGCAGGTATCTGGGGGACGGTGCAGGTGTTTTTGCCCCTGCATTCCCAGATGCAGGATGTCCAATTTGAAAATCAAATCTATGCGTTTACATTTTTTGTGCTGGCATTGGGTGTCATGGTCTGGTTAAACCGGAGGGAGCTTCGGTGGATGTTATCTGTCTATGGAGTGCTTTTTGCCTATATACAGTTGTTGTATTTTGGCGGTTACCCGGTTCTGTTTTCTTATGAGGAGTATAAACCTTCCATTTACCTGCCCTTTGCCCTGGTGTGGATGATTGCCATGAGCCTGTATGTGATATGGTATATACCCGGGCAGGAGCGTACACGAAAGCTTGTGGCTGTGGCAACCCAGAGCATTACCCTGGTGACGGTATGTATTGCATCCAGAATTTCTATTTTTGACGGAGCATGGTGGATGGTGACCATGGCAGCATTTCTTACCGTGGGATTGTCCAGAAGGTCCATAAAGGCGTGCCAGGTGTGGTGCAGTCTGTCGGTGGCGGCATTTGTGGCGGCGATGCATTCCTTTACCATGCCTCATGTACACAGCCAGTTTTCTGTAGAATGGGAATGCCTGCTGATATTGGCAGGAGTTGTGATTCTAAAAAGAATCTGGTATGATAAAAAACAGATTATGGAACATGTACAGTTTGGTGTTATCTGCCTGCTGGATGGGATTTTGCTTCTTTCTAATCTATGTGAACAGGAGATGGACAATGTATTTATTCTTGGTCTGGTATGTGCCTGCGGAATTTTTATTGGGGTGATGCACGAAATGCGAAAATATGTCTGGTTATTTTCTGCAACCTTGTTTATATTGGTGGCATATGTAACCAGAAGTCTCTGGATGCAGCTGGAATGGTGGGTGTATCTGCTCATTGCAGGAAGTGCTTTGATTGCCATTGCTATCAAGCGGGAACGAGAGGAATAAGTCGGCGGGTGGGCGAGGGCAGCGTCAACCAGGCCCTTAGAGCCCGAGGAGCGTCGAAAGAGC
>CAZSGT010000145.1:0-5646 GCA_964606215.1 uncultured Lachnospiraceae bacterium | reverse complement strand
CAGCTACTGACAAAACCTTCTTTGCCTCCTCCTGTCCAACCACATACTCATCCAGAAATGCCTTCATTTCTTTGGGCTTGATAAGATTAATCTCCTGCTCTTCATATTCGTCGTCCGCAATCTCATCATCTATAATATCTACACACAAATCTACGCATTCATTGCAAATGTAGGCATCCGGCCCCGCTATCAGCCGACGCACCTGGTCTTGTGTTCTTCCGCAGAAGGAACACTTCAGCGTCTTTTCACCACTATTTCTTCCTGCCATATAAACCTTTGCCTTTCTATTTTCTATTACGCACGGTTCACAATCACCTCGTCAATCAAACCGTACTCCTTTGCCTCCTGGGCTGTCATGTAATTATCCCGCTCTGTATCCTGTTCAATAATCTCTAAGGGCTTTCCTGTATTTTCAGCAAGAATTTTATTCAACTGGTTTCTGGTCTTTAAAATCTGCTCTGCTACAATCCGAATCTCGGTCTCCTGACCTTTCGCTCCGCCGGAAGGCTGATGAATCATCACCTCTGCATTTGGCAAAGCCATACGTTTTCCCTTGGCGCCGCCCGCTAAAAGGAATGCTCCCATACTGGCAGCCAATCCCATACAAATAGTGGATACATCGCACTTAATATAATTCATGGTATCATAAATGGCAAATCCCGCAGAAACGGAACCGCCGGGACTATTGATATATAAATTGATATCTTTGGTAGAATCCTGTGACTCCAGATACAAAAGCTGGGATACCACCAGACTAGCCACATCGTCGTTTACTTCATTATTCAAAAAAATGATACGGTCCTGCAGCAGTCTGGAATAAATATCATAGGAACGCTCTCCTGCACTGGTTTTTTCAATAACATATGGTATACTATAACCCATTGTGACTCTCCTTTTCTTCTATCATCTTACCCAACAGAGCGAAACACTATACCTACAGCGGTACGGCATTCCGCTCCATCTGGAAATTATTTTTCAACGGCACTCTCTACAACAAAATCTACTGCCTTTTGCACAGCAATATCCAATGTAATCTGCTCTTTGTCCGTATCGCTAAGCATCTCTTTCAGCTTGTCTGGCTCCATCTGGTACATGGACGCCATAGTATCCAGCTCCTTCTCCACATCCTCGTCGGAAGGCTTGATATCCTCTGCCTTTACAATCTCCTCGAGAACCAGTCTGCTCTGAATCCTCTTCAATGCCTGAGGTTTCATATCCTCTACCATTTTCTGCGGGGTAAGACCTGTAAACTGCATGTACTGCTCCATAGATAAGCCCTGGGACTGGATTCTCTGTGCAAACTCCTGGGTCATCTGGCGAACCTGTGCCTCCACCATCGGCTCTGGCACATCAAAGTCTGCATTTTCAATAATCTTGTCAATGACAGCCTCCTCTTTCTCTCTCTTGGCCGCATCTTCCTTCTTTGCTGTCAGGCTCTTCTTTACATCCTCTTTATACTCATCCAGGGTATCAAAATCTGATACATCCTGTGCCAGATCATCGTCTAACTCTGGAAGCTCTTTCGCCTTAATCTCTTTCACCTTAACCTTAAATACGGCAGGCTTTCCTGCAAGCTCCTCTGCCTGGTACTCCTCCGGGAATGTTACATTTACTTCCACATCCTCGCCGGTATTCTTTCCTACCAGCTGCTCCTCAAAACCCGGAATAAAAGAACCGGAACCAAGTACGAGAGGATAGTCCTCGCCCTTTCCGCCTTCAAATGCCACATCGTCTACAAATCCCTCAAAGTCAATGACGGTAGTATCCCCATCCTGCGCCGGACGGTCTTCTACGGTAATCATGCGGGCATTCTGCTCTCTGACACGGTCAAGCTCTGCAGAAACCTCTTCCTCTGTCACTTCAATTTCCTTCTTTTCAACTTCAATTCCCTTGTAATCTCCAAGGTTCACTTCCGGTTTCACGGCTACCACTGCCTCAAAAATAAAAGGCTTGCCTTCCTCAATCTGTACCACGTTAATATCCGGCTGTGCCACTACGTCCACTTTTCCCTCTTCCACTGCATTTGCGTATGCATCGGGGATGACTTCGTTGGCAGCATCCTCAAAAAATATATTCTTACCATACATTTTCTCAATCATCTTCCTGGGCGCCTTTCCCTTGCGGAATCCGGGAAGTGAAATTTTATTTTTATTTTTCTGGTATGCCTTTTCTACGGCTGCTTCAAACTCCTCTACTGCTACTTCTATGGTCATCTTCACCATATTCTTTTCTTCTAAGTTCTCAACCTTTAAACTCATTATTGTTTATCCTCCTTAATTACTTTTCACCATTTGTATAATATATCATGTTCGTGTACGGGAATGCAACCCCTTTTTTATGCCTCGTGTCCTCTTGCCTTGAGCACATCCACCACCTGATACACATACTTCTCACAGAGCGCGTCCGTCTCTGCCTCCACCATCACCCGGATTACTGGCTCTGTGCCGCTCTCACGGATAAGGATACGTCCGTTATTTCCCAGCGCCTCTTCCACTGCCTTCGTCGCCTTTACCACTTCCTCATCGGTTCTTGCCTGCGCCTTATCCTTCACCCGGACGTTGACAAGAAGCTGGGGAAATATCTGAATCTCTTTCAACAGTTCCGAAAGCTTTTTCTTTGTCTCCAGCATGACTTCCATCAGCATCAGAGAGGTCAGAATCCCATCTCCGGTGGCTGCATATTTACTGAAAATAATATGGCCGCTTTGCTCTCCCCCGAGAGAATGATTATTCTGCATCATATTTTCGTATACATATTTATCGCCCACAGAAGTCTTTTCATAGGCAATCCCTTTGGCGTCAAACGCCTTGTACAACCCCATATTGGACATAATCGTGGTAACTACCGTATCATTGTTTAATTCACCCTTCTCCTTTAAGTAGGTGCCGCAGAGAAATAGAATCTTATCTCCATCAATAATCTCTCCCGTATCATCCACTGCCAGACAGCGGTCCGCGTCTCCGTCATAGGCAAATCCCACGTCCAGATGATTCTCCTTTACAAATGCCTGCAGCGTCTCTATATGGGTGGAACCGCAGTCCACGTTAATATTGGTTCCATCCGGTCTGTCACCAATCACATGTGTCTCCGCTCCCAAGGTGTCAAAGACTCCCTTTGCAATGCTGTAGGAAGAGCCGTTGGCACAGTCTAAGCCCACCCGGACATTCTTAAAGGAACGGGTTGCCAGGGACATAAGCATGCCGATATAGCGATGTCTGCCGATGGCATAGTCAATAGTACATCCAATATCTTCCCGCTGTGCCAGGGGAATCCGGTCCTCCGGCCCGTCAATATATGTCTCAATCTTTTCTTCAATGTCCGCCTCCAGCTTGTGCCCTTTCCCGTTAATCACCTTCAGTCCATTGTCATAATAGGGATTGTGGCTGGCGGAAATCATAATACCGCAGTCAAACCCCTCGCTGCGCACCACATAGGAAACGCTGGGAGTGGTGGTTACATGCAGCAGATACACATCTGCACCGCTGGCAGTCAGCCCGGCAGAAAGGGCGTCCTCAAACATATAACTGGAACGCCTGGTATCCTTTCCGATAACCACTTTTGCCTTGTGCTCCTGTCCATAATACCACCCCAGAAAACGTCCGACTTTAAACGCATGAATCACATTCAAATCTACATTTGCCTCTCCCCGGAACCCATCTGTACCAAAATACTTCATTGTTACCTCCATTCGCACACGCCTTTTGTGCATAGAGTGAAAACTTATTCTTCACTCTTTCTCTTTTACTTTTTCACCATAAGGCATTTTATTATATTTTTTCTGTAAATATACCTATCTGCCACCGTGCCCCCTCCCCGCAGGAGGTTTCATCACACCTGCGGTCATGCTGCGTCCAAGGGAAGCAGCTAATCCACCAATGTTTGTGCTGCCCGCCGCACAAACTTGCTGTGTGAATAAACGCTGTTTATTCACACCTCTTCCTCTGGGGTCTCTGCCACGCAAATCCCCAGTTCTTCCAGCTGCAATGGGTCTACTATATTTGGCGCATCCGTCATCAGGCAGGAAGCATCCTTCACTTTCGGGAACGCAATTACATCACGGATGCTGTCCTCTTTTGCCATAAGCATAACCATGCGGTCCAGTCCATACGCCAGTCCTGCATGAGGGGGAACCCCGTATTTAAATGCATCCAGCAAAAATCCAAACTGCTCATAGGCCTGTTCTTTGGTAAAGCCCAGCACCTCAAACATCTTCTCCTGTATATCATTCTGGTAAATACGGACAGAACCTCCGCCAAGCTCTGTACCATTTAAAATAATGTCATATGCCTTTGCACGAACCCTTCCCGGTTCTGAATCCATATATTCCAAATCCTCTTCCATTGGCATGGTAAAAGGATGGTGCATAGCCACATAGCGCTCCTGCTCCTTGGAATACTCAAGCAGCGGGAACTCCGTCACCCACAAAAACCTGTACTCACTGTTATCTATCAGCTCCAGTCTCTTTGCCAGCTCCAGCCGGAGATTTCCCAGGACATCAAAGACCACTGCATCCTCATCTGCCGCAAACAGCAGAAGGTCGCCGGGCTGTCCCTCCATGGCTGACACCAGACCATCCAGCTCTTCTTCCGTCATAAACTTTGAGAAGGAAGATTTATACGTGCCATCCTCATTGATACAAAGATAGGCAAGACCCTTGGCGCCAAAATCCCTGGCAAAAGTCACCAGGCTGTCAATCTTTTTGCGAGGCATGGCTCCCTGTCCCTTTGCATTGATACCCCGGACAGAACCGCCCGCCTCCAATGCTCCTGTAAAGACGCCAAATCCACAGTTCTTTACCACATCAGACACATTTGTCAGCTCCATGCCAAAGCGGATATCCGGCTTGTCCGAACCAAACCGCTCCATGGCCTCCGCATAAGGCATACGCTGAATCGGCAACGGCACGTCAATATCCAGCACCTCTTTAAATATCTTTTTCAACAAACGCTCATTCACATCAATCACGTCGTCCACATCCACAAAGGACAACTCCATGTCAATCTGGGTAAACTCCGGCTGTCTGTCCGCACGCAAATCCTCGTCCCGGAAACATCTGGCAATCTGGAAATACCGGTCATAGCCAGAACACATCAGCAGCTGCTTAAACAGCTGGGGCGACTGGGGCAGAGCATAGAAATTACCTGGATGGACACGGCTGGGCACCAGATAATCCCTGGCTCCCTCCGGCGTACTCTTATTCAGAACCGGCGTTTCAATCTCAATAAATCCTTCCTCGGCAAGAAACTGCCTGGTCAGGGTTGCCACCTTACTGCGCATCATGAGATTTCTCTGCAGGTCCGGGCGGCGAAGGTCTAAATACCGGTATTTCAAACGAAGCTCTTCCTTCGTCCGGCTGTCTTCCTCAATGGGGAACGGCGGCGTCTCAGACTCGGACAAAATACGCATATCTGTGGCGCGAATCTCAATCTCCCCTGTGGCAAGGGCCGGATTTACCGCACCGGAGCGTGCCTCCACTTTTCCGGTTACCGCCACCACAAACTCGCTCCGAAGCTTCTCTGCTTTGGCAAATCCTTCGGCTCCAATATCATTTTCCTCGAAAATTATCTGCAAAATACCAGCCCGGTCCCGCAAATCTACAAAAATAATTCCGCCTTTGTTCCTGCTTTTCTGTACCCATCCCATGAC
>CAZSGT010000144.1:0-5648 GCA_964606215.1 uncultured Lachnospiraceae bacterium | reverse complement strand
TTTCTTCTTTCTTTTGACGTTTCGAAGTACGGGCAGATTCATAATTTTTTTTTGCAGTTTGTGCGGCATCATACCATTTTTCGTATTCCTGAATGGCTTTTGCCGTGTCTTCTCCATAGGTAGTGATAAGGTCTTTTAGAGGAGTTTTTTTCGCATCGATGCGTCCGTTTCTGACCGCTTTTTTAATTTCTTCATCCTTTTTTTTGTTTTTGGAAATCGTAACACTGTCTGCCTTTTTTGAGTATCTTTTTGCAGCGTTGTTTTCAGCTTTTGCAAGTTTTTTATATTGTTTAATCTGATCATCCAGATTCTTCATCTGCGCTTTTAAAAGATTCTTGGAATTTTTGGGTTTTTTCCCTAAAGAATCTACAAGGTTCTCATAATGTGCCTGTGTAATATCTATCTTGCTATTTAAGCGTTCCAGTTTTCTGGAAATCCAGTCGATGACGGTGCCGGAAGATTTCGCCGTCCCTCCGGAGCCGCCGGATGCTGAACCGTTTTTTGAACCAGAGCGATTTCCTGTAAGATTAACACTGTTTCCACCGTTGCCGTTTGAGGTTGGCTTGACGTTGTCAGCATTCCTTTTGACTATGTTCTTTTGTGTTTCTGCAAGTTCATTGGTGGTATTTAATTTTGATATAATAGCGTCTTTTTCATTTGAATTCGTCGCATTTTTAGCGGCATCTTTTAGCATTTCTGCATTGCTGAGCAAAGTATTCAAATAAATTAGAGAGGAAATGGTTTCTGCCGTCGCCCCAGCGGTCTGTGCAAGGTCAATTAAATTTGCTACGCTGGCAGAGGTGTCAAGGCTGCTGTCATTTGCCATCTGCAGCTGAAGGGTGTACAACATGACTGCGTTTGACGTCTGGTCCAGTTTTTCCATTTCTTTCAATTTCGCTTCAACTGATTGATCAGAAAGATATATCTCTTCAGCTTTTTTTGCATTCAGAGCGTCCTGAACTACCTGACTGGCATTTTCTATGCCCATTTCTTCCAACATGGAAGTGTAGTAATCTTCGGTTCCGTCTGTGAGACCTGCCAGAAAATTATTGCTGTTTACATAGGCGGTTGCCAGTTCGTTTGCGGCGTTACGGCATTCTTCCATGGTGGATGAGCCGTTGCCAAGTACTTCTATAAAGTGTTCATATTCTTTGGTATTTGCCTTTACGTCTTCTGGCATATCGGAAAATATATCGGCGCCGATACTTCCGCCATCTCCTATTTCTGTCCGTTCAGACAGAATGGATGTGATTGAGGAAATACCGTCTTTCATGGAAGCTACCTGGTCCACAGCACTTACATAGTTGTTGATTTTATTGGTTGCTTCCAGAGCAGATATGCCGGTATCTTCAAGAAGTTGTTTGAATGCTTCGGTTCCTTCCAGCGTTTCGGGAGTCAGCTGACCGGCCTTTGCCAGTCCGAGAAGGTCTTCCCGGTTTTGGGAGAAGCTGTCCGCATTCCATACTTCGTTAAAGGATTTTTTTGTTCCGTTATTTTGCTGACTAGCCTCATATTTTGAGATGGCCTCGTTGGCGTTCTTGGTATTGGCTGCAATTTTTAAAAAGGATTCTTTTTGCAGTTTGTCCAGATTGTTAAAGTATGCATATAACGTTTCCAGCTGTTTTTTGCTGTCTTCGTCGATGTACATTTCTTTTCCGCCAAAAAATTTAATCTTTTTTGCATCTGAACGTTTTTCCATATCGGAGGTAGGCATGCCCGGAATGGTTTGCTTATCTCCGTTTTCAAGTATTTGATTAAAAACCTTTTCGGCTTTTTCTTTTGCCTCTTGTTCATCCTGAATAATTGGAGTAATATCAATTTCTAATCCGAGTTCGTCCAGCTGTTGTTGAAATTCCTTTGCAAAATCAAGAACATTTAAATCTCCATCCTCAAAGGACAGGAGCTTTTGAAATTTTTCATTGATTTCATCCCGGTTTTCATCTGCAACGGACATGAGCGGAAGGATATATTGATTTCGGATGTAATCTTCATAATCGGCATTGGAGTTTAGCTCAACACCGCTTTTGGCAACATCTGCCCAATTGATACTGTTTGAGACCGTGTCCATATAGTCCTTAAAGCCAGAACCATATTCGGCTGCGCCGAGATAGGTGAAATCTTGCTGCATCCACGCCTGCATGACAGCGTTCATCTGTGCATAAGCATCTTCGATAAGCTGTTGCTGCTCCTGGATGCTACGTTTAAGACCGGCTGTTTTTGCGTCATAGTAGTTCTGGTCGGTCTGTGTGAGAGAGTCGTAATAGGCTTGTGCTTTTTCTAATTGTTCACTTGTTACATCTTCTCCCCAGGTGTAGTCGGTGACGTCTCCCCATGAAGTTTTTTCGTAGTTAATATCCGCTTCTTCAAAAGCCTGTTCCAGTGCATCTTTGTATTTTTCTTCGACGGTGTCGAAAGTGATGTATCGCTCTGGCTTTAGCAGGTTGGCTTTTGTGGCGTTTTTGCTTTCGTCTTCCAGTTTTTCCAGTTCGTTTTGCAGTCTTGCAATTTCTTCCTTGGCATTTTCAACTTTGTCTCCTACTCCAAGAGATACTTTGCGTGCGCTGTCTGCGGTTTCCTGTTGGGCTGTCATCTGTTGCTTTTCTAAAACCTCATCCAGTTTCTTTGCCGTTTCCGATGCATTATCCCCGATTCTTAGCAGGGCATTTCCATGTGCATCATAATCGTTTATAAGTTCCGGCGCAATTTTTGCAATCTGGTTGGATATGGAAAGATATTCGGCATATTCATCACTGGACAGAGAGGCATTTTCGGAAAATTGGTTAACGCCTGCACTGAGTTCGACAAATCGGTCTTTGGTATTGGAGATGACGTTCGTTACTTCCTGCAGAGTGCTTTGTGCCTGTTGGAATGTGCTGATGGCATTGTTCATGTTTTCTTCCAGCCGTTCAGATTTATGGATGTAGTAGTCAATAATCTCTACTCCTGTGTTAATTGCCAATGCAGCCAGTAAGTTTCCAGCTGTGGTCAGTCCTTTGCTAATCTTTTCAGAAAGAGTTTTTGCTTCACTAATCGAAGCAAGTTTATTTGTCAGTTTACTTGTCGTTTCCAGGTCCAGTTTGGGTAAAGATACATTTGTTTTATCTTTTGTTACCGATTTGGAAACGGATTTTGTCATTTGGGAAATATCATTTCCAGAAATACTGGTGTGAAAGGCTTTGTTTAGTTCATTTGCCATATCCCGGCAGAGGGTTTGGTATTGCTTTTTTAGTCTGGTGCTTTGCAAGTCTGTGGTCAGTTGTATCGGGTATTTATCCACGATTTTTTGAATCTGCTTCAATTCTGCAGGAATGCCGGACTTATCAAGCTGGACTTTCAGCAATGTTGTTAGGTTGCTGTTTGCCATGTTATGACCTCCTTTGTGTAGTTATAGATATGTGGAAATTATTACACATCCAATTTCATATATGTAAGTTGTGCAGTTGTTGACAGTGTGGAACCGCAATTTTGATAACCGCGCAGATATATGGTGGTACTTGAAGTTAATTTGACAAATCCAATTACTTCAAGACTTGTTGTATATGCACATGTAATGCAGGATCTTCCAAGTCTTGTTCCGCTGGTGGAAGATTGTCTTAGGATGAGGTATTTTTGTCCACTGCTCGAATTGGATGCGAAATCTGCACTTCCTTTAATAAGCCATGTACCAGCAGGCAAGGTTACGGAATCCAATGTTGATTCTGTTGTGGATGATGCTAAAGAAATCGTAGAGGCTGCTTTGCTGGTTGGGGATGGTTGATGTGTATGTGTGGTGGAGGCATAAGAGCCAGCCGCCTGTTTTCCGTCAACTAACTGCTTTAATTCCTTACCTTGGGCGGCGCTTAATGCAGCGGTGGTCGAGTCGGATGTGAGATTATTGGTCACAGTAACCGCAGATGGGATAGAGGGTTTATTGCTCAAATCATTGTAGCTGCCGCTAAACGAGCTGGTACCTGCGCCAATATTTGTTCTTGCATTTGATTTTTCTGTATCACTTAATCCCTGGGAAGCGGAGGTGGAAACTGCCTTGAAATTCCCAACATTTCCAAGCCCGATATTTTCTTTTGTTAGATTTACATTTCCAGTTCGATAACTGCTTTCCGCATTTCCTTTTATACCGGTTACTGTTCCGCCAGAAATATTGTCCAGTGTTGATTTGTAATCATCGGTAAAGTCGTTTGCTGACAGGCTTTTTCCATCAATTTTATCTACCTTATCAGAAACCGTGTTCCATAATGTTCTTTCAGAGCTGGTGATGTGCCTTATAGAATCCGAAATATGTTCAACAGCATTGTTCCAGGCATCAAATAGCGCCTCCGTTATTTTTTCTAATACGGAAGTGTTGCTATGAGAGTGCTTTTGATTGTAGGCCTCTTCATATTTTGCGTATTCTTCCTTACCTAATAGTCCGTCAATGTTATTAGTCGCCTTGGGAATTGCATTGGCAGATATGACAACCCATTCCGTTCCATCATAGCGATATGTATAATCAGTATCTTTTACATTTACTGTCCAGCCATCGGACGGGTTTGGGTAGGTTGCAGCAATGCTGTCAAAGGTGTCTACGGATTCTTTCCAGTCGATATTAGTCTCCAGCGCAGACAGCTTGTTATCCACTTCATTTGGCGTGTAAGGGGTATAGCCCAGTGCATCCGTCACATTTGTCTTTGTGATTTCCTGCCGTATAGTAGCAGAAGATTTGTCTTCCACATTGCCAAGTCCCAGCTGGTTTTTTGTAACGTCGTGAGGATTATCTTTATCGTCAAGATGTGCTGCCAGATTATCCGAAATGGTGTTTTCTGCCTGTGTGGCGCGTTCCTGCTCCTGTGCGAGTGCATCTGTCATATCTGTTTTTAGTTTCACATACTCGTCATGGACAGAAGCATAGTAGTCACTGTCCAGTATATCCTCCTCCTGCAAAGCGCTTTTATTGACGCGCAGGTAGAAAGTGCATGAGTATTTTATGCCCTCTTCCACATGGTCTTTCTGGTAAAATTCCAGATTGCAAATTTGTTTGCCGTGGGAAACGGTTAAGTATCTGGGAATTTTGAAAGAAACCACGTTGCCCTGGACAGTACCTTCCAAATCTTTGCTGCCGATATTGGCAGCGAACCCTTTTCCATTACTTTTTTTCACACGCAGGGTAGCCGTGTAATTTTCAACATTAAAATCCACCCCCTTATTTTGTATGTGGCACCAGATGGTGGAAGTATTATCATCATACTGGTTTGCATAGGCAATTTCCAGATGGGATTCCACCACATCCACAACGATATCCTGACGAACAGGAATTTCTGTAATTATTTTCATAAAAACTCCTTTCTAACCAGGGGAGAGTCCCCTGGTTCTATGTGATTTTTATTCCGGCATTGTCTCCATCATGGCGTGAACCAGAATTTTCTGTATCTCATCCGGAGACAGACCGGCGATGTATGTCAAAATATCTATCATACGGGAATGATTCGATTGCAGTGCGCCGGAAATTTTCTGCAGCACCATTTCCACCAGTTTTTCGTCCGGGGTATTTTTTGCTTCTTTGGTAAGCCTGCGGATGAAATCCACAATTTCACTGCCGCTTCTTGAAACTTCCCGCACCGTCGGGAGAATGAGAACGGCAATTCTAGCCATTTCCCGTTCTGCCAGTTTTCTGT
>CAZSGT010000143.1:0-5653 GCA_964606215.1 uncultured Lachnospiraceae bacterium | reverse complement strand
TGTACGCTTTGTATTTATCGTGGAAGGCAAGCAGGACAGCAACCCCCTCCCCATGCTTCTGGAAAAATATTACTCCGAGATTTACGACGAGGACGGCAACCTGCAGCGAATATCCATTATCCCGGTAAACAGCTGTACAAATATCAAGACCTACGCCAACCTGAAATATATTAACAAACTGTACCTGAAAGACCAGTTTCTCATGATTCGCGACAGTGACGGCCGCAATCCAAGGCATCTGACGAAACAGCTATGCAACTATTATGCACAGCGGGCAAAAGAGGATGTAGGCAATCTGCCCCGGGTCACGCCAAAAAATGTTTTAATTTTGAAATATTATTCCTTTGAAAATTATTTCCTTGACCCAAAAATCATGGCTCGCATTGGAGTGGTAAAAAGTGAAGAAGATTTTTATAATATTCTGTTCAAAAAATACAAAGACTACTTATATAAACTCTCCAGTGTAAAAAGGATGGTGAAAAATCAGGGTATCCGCATCAAAACAAAACAGGACTTGAAAGATAATATAGAGACCATAAAAATCTTCGTGCGGGGTCATAATCTCTTCGATATCTTCTACGGAAGATATCACGGACAGGCTGAGACCGAGATTCTGCGAAAATATATTGAAGTCGCTCCAAGAGATACTTTCAAGGATATTTTTGACGCCATTGATTCTTTTGTATATTTTGAAAACCGCCGTAAAGACTTGTAAATGTGTCATTTTCTTGTCATTATCCCCGAAAGGGCGGTTGACATATTTTTGCAAAGGGTTATAATGGTATAAGGTTAATCTTCCATAAGAGGTAGATTGTACCAAGGAATCTGGTGCGGTTATTCGAACCAATTTTGCTTTCGAGCAAATATAAAATTTGAGGTGTGATATGGAACAGCAATATATAATTAAAGGCGGAAAACCTTTACAGGGAGAAGTGGAAATCAGCGGTGCAAAAAATGCAGCTCTTGGCATTCTGGCTGCTGCCATCATGACAGATGAGACTGTCACCATTGAGAATCTCCCGGATGTCCGCGATATAAATGTGTTATTAACCGCTATTGAGGGTATCGGAGCCATCGTTACCCGCGTCAATCCTCACTGCGTTAAGATTAACGGCAGTACCATTGGCGATATTACAATAGACTATGATTGTATTCGTAAAATCCGTGCTTCCTATTATCTGTTAGGGGCACTTCTTGGCAAATATCACCGCGCACAGGTGGCTTTGCCCGGTGGCTGCAATATCGGCAGCCGTCCCATAGACCAGCATATTAAAGGATTTGAAGCGCTGGGCGCTACTGTTAATCTGGAATGCGGTATGATTGATGCCTACGCTGACAGATTAATTGGAAATCACATTTTCTTTGACGTAGTCACCGTTGGTGCGACGATTAACGTCATGCTTGCCTCCTGCCTGGCAGAAGGTACCACCGTCATCGAAAATGCCGCCAAAGAACCCCACATCGTTGATGTTGCTAACTTCTTAAACAGCATGGGAGCCAATATCAAAGGAGCTGGTACTGATAAAATCCGTATCAAAGGTGTGGAGAAGCTTCATGCGTCCGAGTACTCCATTATCCCGGACCAGATTGAAGCAGGAACCTTCATGGTGGCTGCTGCCGCAACGAAGGGCGATATTTTAGTTAAAAACGTAATTCCAAAGCACTTGGAAGCGATTTCTGTAAAATTGGTAGAAATCGGTGCTACTATAGAAGAATTTGACGATGCGGTACGCGTCAGAAACGACCACCGCTTAAAGCCTACCCAGGTGACGACATTGCCATATCCGGGATTTCCTACGGATATGCAGCCCCAGATTGCCACACTGCTTGCTTTGTCCGAAGGTACCAGTACCGTCCGCGAGCGTATATTTGAAAACCGTTTCAAATATGTGGCAGAGCTTTCCCGTATGGGCGCCAATATTAAAGTTGACAACAAAGTGGCGATTATCGAGGGTGTGGAACAATTCTCCGGCGCAGAAATCAGTGCCCCGGATTTACGTGCAGGCGCTGCACTGGTCATTGCCGCTCTGGCAGCAGACGGCGTGACGACCATCAATTCCATTGAGTATGTGGAGCGGGGGTATGAGCAGTTCGAGAAGAAAATCCAGGCTCTCGGCGGTAAGATGGAGAAAGTGGATGTAGATGATGAGCGGACAGCCAGCCGATTACGGTTAGAGGTTGTGTAACAAACTTGTTTTTTCCTGATTATTTTCGGGCGTTCAAATTAGAACGCCCGTTTTTGTCGCTTTATTTTGTTTTCACAATTGCTTTCAGGGTAGAAACAAAATCGGAAATATTTGTTTCCGATTTTTCAATTGTATATACAAACTTATTTTCCATATAGATTGCACCCATGGATTTCCCTTCCTCATCTGAGTCACCCCCTATGGAACAAATGGCCATCTCCACTCCATTTATATTACTCATTTTCAGTTCAGAATAACCACTGTCAATCATGGAGTTTTCTCCAACCCGGATAGAAAGTGTGTCGTTACCCGGTATCGCCATTTCAAGCACCCCATACAACACCTCCTGCTCCCGGGAATAACTTATATAATACTTTGTTTCCGCATCACACATAAAAACCGCAGGGTCAAAACTCTTCAACCAAACCTCTTTTTTTACTGAAGTTATAGTTCCTCCATATTTTGCACCAAAATAGCTGCTCTCTTCATTTATTTCTATCTTCTCCATCACAGGTTTTTTCCCGGGCGCGGATGTTGTCTCGATTATCACATCCCCTTTATTTTCGGAAATAGAAATTTTATTGTTGCCAGGAAATATCTGCCCGGCATCCTTATTTCCAAATAAGAAAACACCAGCTCCTGAAATCCCCAGAACAAATATGGCAACTCCTGCTGCCAGTTTACGCACCGAAAACTGATGCAGCTTTTTTTTCTCCGATATTTTCTGATACTCTCGTATTTCATATACAATATCCTGGTCAACATCTCCAAGCGCTTCCCATAACTGATAAACATTGATACTCATATGACATACCCCCTTACTTTTAAATATGCATGTAGCTTTTTTCTGCTTCGATACAATGAATTTTCAACTTTTTTATATGAAGAATGATATCTTTCTGCAATTTCTCCAATTCCAGACGCATACCAGTATCTCTCCACAAAGAAAATTCTCTGTTGTTTTTTCAGAGTGTATAAAAATTTAGAAATATCCCTTACTAACTCATTATATTCCACAGCACTTTCCGTATCTTCATGGGCAGATACACATTCCTGTAATTCAGACAAAAGTATTGCTGTTTCATTCCCTGCCCGCTTTTTTGCCAGGTTTTTCTTTACACGATTTATGGACAGATTTCGAATTATCCTGCCAACATACCCAAACAAAAATTCTGGTCTCGCATCTGGTATTGAAGTCCATGTATGAAAATACGCATCATTTACACACTCTTCTGCGTCTTCCCTGTTATTAACAATACGCAACGACAGGCGAAAAAAATCTGCACCATATTTTTCGTCCAATAACTCTACTGCTGTATCGTCTCTCTCCCAGAACAAATTCACAATCTCCATATCCTGCTGCATCCCTTCCTCCTTTCTCACATAGCTTCCACCTTCCACAGGGCTGTTCCCTCCTTTCTTCTTTTCTTATTTATAAAGACAATATTTTTATTCAAATCCCTCCAAAAAAAATTGTCCAATACCGGAACAAAGCGTAAGCCGTTGGGCTTACGCTTTGTTCCCACCATGTTATATACATTTTCCAATTTGTGCCAGTACAAATCTTTTTGGACATAATTCCTATACCAAATGAATCGCCACTTTTATTATCATTTCATTTTCTGTGTTTGTGGCGTAAATCTCACCTTCCATCTGGTGCATCAGGCACCGGCAGATATACAGCCCCAGACCGCTTCCCTGTTTTTTCCCCACATTGCTGCCCCGGAAAAAACTGTCAAAAATGTGGGGCAGCTCTTTTTGTTCCAGTGTGTTTCCAGTATTCCATACCGAAATCTCAAAGGCTTCCGAACTTTTCTCAAAAGTGAGACGGATGTTTTTCCCGTCTCCGTATTTAATCGCATTCTCTATAATATTCTGCAAAACCTCAACCAAACGGTTCTCGTCCCCATATACCAGACAATTTGTATAAGCACCCACTTCAAACAGAATCTGGTTCAACTCCATCTTCTCCGTATAGTAATCCCGGATTTGCTCTATGGCGCCCCGGATATAAAACTCTCCGTTTTCCACATCAAAATGCAGAAAATCCTCCTGTGACGCCGTTACAATCTGCGACAGTAATCCCTCTATTTCGTCTACTTTTCCGCTGATATTTTCGACAATCTCCTGTTTTTTTGTCTCTTCTTTATAGAGGTTTTTGGAGATTGCTTTGGCATATAACTTAATGGCGCTGAGAGGTGTTTTAATATCGTGGGACAAAGATAAAAGCAGCAGCTTTTTTTCTTTTTGAAGTTCATACTCTCTGGCACGGCTTTCTTCTAAATGCTCCCGCAAAACATCCATGCCCCACAAAAATCTGCCAAAATAACGATTTTTATTTTCCTTCAGCGGCACGGTGAGATTCCCCTTGGAAAGCTCATAGGGAAGCTCTGACAACTGATGAAACGGTTTCAGAATCCGGCTGCGCACATAAAATAAAATGCCACACAAAAATACGCCAGACATCAGCAAAACGCCATTAACCACCAGATATATATTCCGGTGGCTTTCTTTAGAAACGCTGTATGCAATTTTGTAACAGGCAAGTTCTGTCACCACCAGCTGATAGTCTTCATCTCCTTCGTCAAGCAGCTGCCGGAGATTTTGCATCTCAATATCTGCCTTACCGTCTCCGGTTTTAAGGACATACAATCCTTCAATTCCAGGATATCCCGAAATCCCCTTGTAATCCAGCACATCCTCCAGACTGTCCGGCGTCTGCTGGTATTCTTTCTCGTAGGAGGCAATCGCCTCTCCAAGCCGATTAACGGATACCCGGTACTCCCGCTGCCCCTGTTTCGGCAATCCCGCCTTGACAGCAATATTTACCAGAAGAATCAGCAGCAGATATCCCAACAATATCAAACCCAGAGACCTGTTTACTTTTTTCATATCCATTTTCCTCTCTGATTGCTCCAGTAGTTAAATCTCTACTCAAACCGGTATCCTACACCCCAGACAGTCTGAATGCGCTCCGGCTTCTTTGGATTTTTTTCCAGCTTTTCCCGCAGCCATTTGACATGCACTGTGACAGTCTGAGGTTCACTTTCGCTGTCAAATCCCCAGACTTTATTAAACAACTCTTCCTTGGGCAGAACCTTTCCCTTGTTTTCCAGCATGTATATCAGCAAATCCAATTCCTTTGCCGTCACCGTTACCTCCCTGTCATCCACAAAGAGGCGTCTGCCCACCTTGTCCAGACGGATACCTCCATCCACAATTTCATCCGAGGAATATCTCCGTTCAAAAATCCCGTTCACCTTGGCAAGGAGAATATCAATATCGTAGGGTTTTTCAATATAGTCGTCCGCCCCCAGCATCAGACCGTTTAATTTATCTTCTTTTTCACTCTTTGCACTGACAACAATAATGGGCGTGTTGGAGTCCTTCCGGATTTGGCTGCAAACGGCAAAACCGTCCATGCCCGGCAGCATAATGTCCAGTATGATTAACTTTGCTCCCTCCTG
>CAZSGT010000142.1:0-5664 GCA_964606215.1 uncultured Lachnospiraceae bacterium | reverse complement strand
AGACGATTTTCGTCTCCATATGTGCCGGTTTCAATTCTTCTATGAGCCGTACCAACGCTTTTTGCTGTCGGGGAGCCCCCACCTTTTCCTCCCTCAGTAAAACGGTAAAAACATAGGGACTGCTCCCATATAGTTTTTTCAGAACCTGAAAGCGTCGCGGCTCCTTCCGAAAAGGCAGTATCTGGTGATGTTCCACAATATACGGAGTCTCTCCCGTATAGAGGGAAATAAACCTGGCAAGTCCCTGCCTGGTTCCCCGTCTCTTGTACAGGGATACTCCCTCTGCCAGAAACCGCCGGAGTATTTCCTCTTTCCAGATATAGGTGTTTTCAATTCCAATCCAACTGGCAAGCTCCGCTAACATCTCCCCCGGTGCTGTCTCCACATCAAAGTTTGCGGCAACACTCCGGAGCCACTGATTTATGTCTTCATAGATGGTCTGAAAGATTCCCAGATACCGGTCTAAAAACTGCCCCGCATCCTCTCTCTGATACACCTCTGGCAGATACCTGGTCCATGACTGCCCGGGAAAGGATATACAAATGTCTGATATTTTTTCCGCATTCTGCATCCCATACATTTCTATTAAAAACCAGAGATATCTTCCCCGCACTTCATGGAGCAGGATATCCGTCTCTCCTGTCACCTGCTTTTGCAACCACGGCGACAGACATGCTTTCTTTTCTTCTATATGCACATCCTTTCGCCGCAGAAAATCCTCCAGCTCCACCTTCTCACCCCGAAACAAAAAATGCTTCTCACCTCCGGCATATACCGAGAGCCGGATTCGGGCTTCCCCCTGTTCCCCTGTGGAAATCCGCAGTCTGTGCCAGCGCATTTCACTCCACTGGCTGTCGTACACCTGGGACAAAAAGATTCCCTTTTTCCCAGAATCTCTCCCAGGACGAATCTCATGTTCCAGAATATCCATATGCTCCAGATCGCCCCGTTCATAATCTGACGCTTTATTACAAATAAAGTATTGTATCTACTCTGTCATATCTGCTCCATTCATGAAAGTACCAGAAAGGTTTTAATTTCTTTTAACACCGGAACTGCGTATGGTGAAAGCTCCACATCTCCCGCCGCACCTGACTTGACCCCGTTTCCCCTGGCGTCTATATACAGGGAACGCACCTCCCACACAAAATCCTGTTTTTCCAGAAATCCATATAGTTTGCTCCGTGCAACCACACATCCCACGGTTTCCCGGTATCTGCCAAAAAACTCCCGGACTGCCTGACACAGGCGTTCTTCCACATGAGGGTATTGTGTTTTTACTACCGCGTCCACATATACATCCATCTCCGCATACTCTGGAAAGAGAATGCACACTGGATTTCCAATCATCCTGTATCTTTCCAGATACCGCTCTATATTACGGACATAGCATTGCTCTGCCCTGCTGCCCAGTTTTCCGCCATATGGTTTTACCACCAGATAAATGGCAGCTTCATTCACCGGTTTCATAAACCCACGAATACTCTCAATGGGCAGAACCTGACAGCTTTCTATCAAAAGTCCCGGGGTCTGTTTTGCAAATGTTTCATAATCCTCTTTTGTAACTGCTTGACCGCCTTCTTTTATATATTGCCGTGCCCGAAGGAAGCAGTCCTCCAGCGTTTCCTCCTCCCGCCCGCCGAAGCCGTCACAGACGTTTGTCAGAACCATCGCTTCCAGCCCATCCCTGCGAAACCGGTGAATACGTCCTCCCTTAATATTTCCATCACTTCCCAAGGTCCTTGCATACCCCGCCAAAAGAATGGTTCCCTCCGGTGCCATTCCATGGAAAAGGTCTCCAAACTGCAGACGGCCCTGCAGGGAATCGAATATATAATGACAGTCCTCCGGCGCAGAAGCTGAAAAATCCTCTACCTTTTGCCAGAGCCGGTATCCGTCTGTAGCCCCCTCCTGCACCAGTATTTCAAAGCTTTCATATATCACCTGCAAATCGGACACATCTATCTCCTGATTGGGAAATCCATTCCCTCTGCCAATATTTCTCTTTAACTGGCAGGAATCATCCCGGTTTATGACCATGAATTCATCTGCATCCACAGTTCTTTCATCATGAACCCTAATGCATACCTTCCCCTCTTCCACAGCGATTTCTTTTTCATACTCTGCCACGGGATACCATATCTTTCCCTTTAAGGCGTAAACTTCACTGGTTCCCCATGCCGCCAGCTCACTGTCCAGAAATATCTGAGGGCTTGCTGCCACCCGCACACACTCCACCATCGTCTCCCTCTGGACCACCTCACAGACATTCATGCTAAGTCCGGTGAAAACTGGCGAAATGTCATACTCCCCTTCCCGCAAAACCACGCGGAGAAAATATCCACTCTCCCCCATAAACTGACTCTTCTCCATGCTCTCTGGAAGACAGATGCGGATACATCCGTCAAAGAGAAATCCTGCTGTTTCATCCTGCACGTCCTCCATGGTTTTCCATTTCCCTCCGGCATAATACTGCCATTCCAGGTGGACAAAGGGTTGAAAACATGCATCCGCCAGCGGGTTTCTCTGTGCATCCTTTTCTGCATACACTTCTATGTACAAATCTAACCACGTCTGCACTGGCAGTGCCTCATCAAAGCAAAGGCAAAACATGCTGTCCATGGCAGGATGGGTTCCAAATGGCGGAACGTGCAGCAGATTCCCAAAAGAAAGCTGCTCTCTGTCAATCCGTGTCTGCACCTTGCCGTCTGCCACCATAAGACAGGAGCGGATATCTCCTTTTACCAGCTGTTTCCCCCAAAGTGTTTCAAAACAAAGGGTTCCTGTAACCAGCTTTTGACCGCAAAACATCCGGAGATTCTCCTTTGCTTCCACACGGACAAAACTGTGCGCCGCCTGTTTTTTTCTTCTGCGGATTCCCAACAATTTTAAAAACCGTTTCTGGTTTTCTTCACCGATTCTGTCTGCAAAATACTGCTGGCTCTCCTTCAACGCCGCAAAAAGCTCTAACAAAGTGATTCCCGGGTCATGAGCATTGAAATCTGTCCACTGGGGGAATACGCGGGTTATGTTCCGTCTTCCCTTCCCCAGTATTTCCCCAAAATTCTCCTCATCCAGATGAATATCCGGCAACATGGTTTCACCTCCCTTTCTATACAGTTACCAAAATTTCATGTTTCCCGTTTACCGGAAGAATATATTTTTGCCGACGTACCGTCTCCACATCCACCTCCCTCTGGCTGCCCCCGCCGCCAGTATAGGCACTCATCCGGATACTCTGGATATATTCAATGCCCACAATGTCATTGATTGCATTTTGTATCTGCATGGTACTGGGAAAGCTTCCGATTTCCCACCCCTGTCCGCTTCTAAAATCCCAGGGAAGAAAAAATGTCTCCAGCCTTTCCAAAATCTTCTTTTTAATCTCATATGGACGGCTGTGTTCACAAACGATACACTCTATGTGCAGACGGACTTCTATCTGCCGGGGACAAATCACAAAAAATTTCCCGCTGTCTGCCAGCGTACTGCTAATCCGACCTTTCATGTACTGCATAATTTTCTCCCGTACCGGAGCAAACGCCATGTTCTGCTGCCCGGATTGTTCTGGCAGGACAACCAGCGTCACTGCCCCTTTTAACGGTTTACCGGTATCATCATATCCGGAAAAGCATTTCACCATCCGGATGCCTCTCACGGCACACCGGGCAAGCTGCTCATAATCTTCCACAGAAACCGCCCGGTTCTGGTGACGGATGCTGTCAGCAATGCGTTCCATGGCATCTTTCGGGCTTTCCCCATCACATCCTCCAGTCATCGCCTCCGGATTTGCCACGGTATGAATATATCCAATGGAGCGTTCCAGCTTCCATGCCCTTCCCGCCGGCAGATTGCCCCGGGCACCGCTCCCTGACTGTGCTGCAGTCAGTTCTTCCTGACTTTTTCCTACGCCTCGCACAGCCACTGCATTCATATAAATCCCCCGTATCATTGGATGGCGTTGCTTCTCTGGCAGCACATATGTCTGCTCCAAATCCAAAATGCGCAGCCAGCAGCGTTCCTTTCCAAACAGCTTTCTTGTTTTCATGTTCCTGTTACTGGAAAACGACACGATTCCTGTCCGTGAAAAGTGCTCTGTCTCATCTACCGGATGAAGGTTTTTCCATGCAGTTCCGTTCCAATATTCCCACAACAATGGTCCCATGCTGCAGTCCATATCCTCCACCATGGAAAACAGCATCTTTATCGGACTGCCCGACGGAATTCCTTCCAAACCAATGTACATTGCCATGCCCTCCTGCCCGGTCTGGGAAAAGGGGTAAAATACCGATTCTTTCCCAATCAGTCCCCCCTGTCGCCGGACATATTCCATATTGTTGTGAAACACATACTCCCGTGGCTCTGTAATATGATTCTCATAGGTATACCTGACAGATACGTTTTCCAGCACTGGCACCAGATAATATCCCGTAATCTGATAGAGATGATTGATTTTCATAACCCGCGCCCGGATATAATAGGTTTCCGCGGCGTTTACCAAAGTCTTTTCCATATCCTGGGGACAGATAAAGGATACTATCCGGTAATGCCCCTCCCCCTTTCCTGGGAGCGAAAATGCGGTGCCTCCGCTCTCATCTGCAAAAAGCCTGGTCCATCCGGAACCGTTATAATATTCCCACAGCACGCTCTCTATACAAACCTCATACTCGGGTTCCTCCCGCATCTGCTCCCGCTCCATAATCCATTCCCAGTTTACGTTCTGCTTTTCATATCGCTGGAGCGGTATTTTCCGAAAATCGATTCCATAGGAAAGAGTAATCCTGGCTCCCTTTTTGGAAAATACTTCCTCCGAACCAAAATACACTTCCTGATAGGGTGTCAGCTGTTCCCCAAAGGGAAGGAACCGTGCCGGATTACATTCTTCCTGAGCGCCGTATATGGTATCTGGAACCTGTCCCCGGTTTCTTACGGACAACTCCAACCGGGTGAGATGCATATGGGAAAATGCCTGGAAATGAAAGAGCCGCAGACGAATCCAATAGCTTTCCCTGCCCTCCACCACTGTCTTTGCAAATCTTTTCTGCTCCTTTCCCTTGTACAAATCCAGTCCATCTTCTCTTACCTCCAAAGAATCAAAGGGCGTCCATCCCTCCTCCGAATAATATTCAAACACCGCCTGTTCCCCGTCTGCCAGCTGGCGAAAGCACTCCGGAGAGAGCCGCCGGTTTCCTCTTTCAAAACCAGTAACAAAAATCACTGCCTCTGATTGGATATAAAACAAAACATCGTGGCAAATATACATTTCATGGCTCTGCAGATTTCCCGTCCGGGAGGCAAACAGGGAAAAGGGCTGAAATTCCATACTCTGTCTGTCATATATCCGGTAAATCCCGTCCTCTTTGTCACAGGTCTGATAAATATCCGAGACCACCGCCGGAGTCACATATACGTCATCACAGGTTTTGAAATCTGCCGGACCGCCTGTCCCTTCCTCTCCGTCCGCCGACACCACGGTTCCTGCTTCCACCGTCACTCCCGGAACCTCCTCATTAATCAGTGAAAACTGCAGATATCCCTGGGCCGGAACCTCTGGCAGCATTTCTGCACCCAGCCCATTGAAAAAGGCAATGCGGTTTTTCTTTGGAAGCTTTGAAAACTGTTTTACTGTCCCCGCTGTCATTTCTGCAAATGCCAGCGCCAGCG
>CAZSGT010000141.1:0-5685 GCA_964606215.1 uncultured Lachnospiraceae bacterium | reverse complement strand
CTCCGTCCAGTTGCCCCTGTATTTCAGGTTCTTAATGTGTAAATGAAAGCGCAGATACAATGCCAGTGGAAGAAACATGGTGAGTGTGAGCCACAGTGCGCTCACTGTAAAACACACGGAAAACCAAGGTATGCATAGCAACAGAAGCGGCATAAGCAGCAGGGGGATACAGGTGTTTTTTAATTGTTTTAAAAATAATTCGCAGGCGCTGGTTATGGATTTGTGCTGAATGTATTTTTCAGGTATTGTGACTCCGAAAATAATATTATTTTGGGGCCGGGCCTCCCGTTTCATATCCTGGTATCCCAGGAATAAAAGGAAATAACAAATCACAGTGCTGCAGATAATTGTCCCATAGATTAGCATATATATTCACCTTATCTTTTTAATGTAATAAATTAAATGGTATTTCGTTCTGCAAAAATGGTTAAAATAGTTTGTATAAATGGCATTCCAACCAGAATGTTTTTCCGACTGGCATCTATAAATTCAATCATAGCGAAAAGAATAAAAAAGTCAAGCACTGGTATTTGGAAAATGGATTTGATATAATAATGTGTATTGTGGAAGTACCATATTGTGGAAGTGCCAATACGCACAGGAAGTGCCGAAACAAACATTGCAATACAAACTTGCATCAGGTAAAAAAACGCATATATGCATATGCAGAAATGAGGGAAATATGAGACAGGAAAATGCTTGGAAATCTTATACCAAGAAACAAATCAAGGAATTGGAAAAATTGAACAATAAGTACAGGGATTTTCTGGACAGAGGCAAGACGGAGAGAGAATGTGTGGAAATCAGTATTGCCATGGCAGAAAAAGCTGGCTACCGTAATCTGGACGATGTGATTGCGGCTGGAGAATCGGTGAAAGCCGGAGATAAGCTGTATGCCGTCTGCATGAAAAAAAGTATTGTTCTTTTCAACATAGGAAGCGCGCCAATGGAAGATGGAATGCGTATCCTGGGAGCACATATTGATTCACCCCGGCTGGATATCAAACAGAATCCTCTCTATGAAAAGGAGGAAATGGCACTGTTAGATACCCATTACTATGGCGGTATCAAGAAATATCAGTGGGTGACCCTGCCTCTTACCATCCATGGAGTGGTGGTGAAAAAGGGCGGAAAAATCACAGAGATAAACATTGGAGAGGATAAGGACGACCCGGTATTCTGCGTTACGGATTTGCTCATTCACCTGGCCTCCCAGCAAATGGAAAAAAAGGCGGCAAAGGTCATTGAGGGGGAGCAGTTAGATATTTTATTTGGAAGCATTCCCCTGAAGGGAGAAGAAAAAGATGCGGTGAAAGCTGGTATTTTGGAAATTCTTAAAGATAAGTACAATATGGAAGAGGAAGATTTTCTCTCCGCAGAGCTGGAGGTAGTTCCGGCAGGAAATGCAAGAGAAGCGGGTATTGACAGAAGTATGATTATGGGATACGGGCAGGATGACAGAGTGTGTGCATACACCTCACTGGCTGCCATGCTGGAGGTGGAGGAAACCGACAAAACCACATGCTGCCTGCTGGTAGACAAGGAAGAGATTGGAAGCGTGGGCGCTACAGGCATGCAGTCCCATTTCTTTGAAAATACAGTGGCAGAAATTCTAAACGCCATGGGCGGTTTCTCAGAGCTTGCTCTGCGAAGAACCCTGCGCAATTCCCGGATGCTCTCTTCGGACGTCAGCGCTGCCTATGACCCGGTGCACAGCGACGCTTATGAGAAGAAGAATGCTGCTTTCTTCGGGAGAGGAATGGTCTTTAATAAATTTACCGGCAGCCGTGGAAAGTCCGGCTCCAATGACGCCAATGCAGAGTATATGGCAGATATCCGTGCCATGCTGGATAAACATAATGTTGTATACCAGACTGCGGAGCTTGGAAAGGTGGATATCGGTGGTGGTGGAACCATTGCCTATATTATGTCCCTGTATGGCATGGAGGTCATTGACAGCGGTGTGGCTGTATTGAATATGCATGCACCCTGGGAGATTACCAGCAAGGCGGATGTGTATGAGACGAAGAAAGGTTATGTGGCATTCTTAAAAGAGGCGTAGAGAGGCAATAAGAGGCATCCCTGCACCTGCAGGTTGACAAAATGCGCCCTTTTTTGGCTTGTCTATTGGCAAATACTGTGATATAATCAGTTTGTTTACCAATAATGTAAAAATTGAACATTGAACAGGAGGAAGATGAGAATGAGTAAAATCTCAAAGAAACTCAGACGCACACTTGCGATTGTTCTGGCGTTGGTGATGGTAGCATCCGTTGCAGTACCATCCACACCGGCACAGGCAGCAGCGAAAAAGTACGTAAAGTCTTTAAAAGTATCTCCGAGTAAAGTCACATTGACTTCCGGACAGGCAAAGACTGTAAAAGCGACTGTGAAAGTAAGTGGCAAAGCAAAGAAAAATGTAACTGTTAAGTCTTCAAACAAAAATGTAGTTACCGTTAAGGCGAAGAAGGCAAACAAAAAGGGTGTCAGCACCATTACCCTGACTGCTAAGACTGTAACTTCCAAGAAGAGTGCAAAGATTACAGTGACGACTTCTGCCAAGAACAAAAAAGGTAAGAAGATTAAAAAGACAATCAATGTCACAGTAAATCCAAAAACAGGAAGCAGTGTGAAACCAACTACTCCTCCTGTAACAACAGTGAACTATAAAGTGACTGGTGTCAGCGCAATCAATACCAGCACTGGTGAAGTGGTTCTGACATTTGATTCTGCCGTAACAGCTTCCAATCTGGCAGGTACCACTCTCACAATCAAGGGAGAAAATGGAAGTACAGTAACAGCGAAATTCAGCACAGTAAGTGCAGCTGGCAACTCTGCTACATATGTGATTTCCGCTGCAGATTTAGGAAAACTGACAACTGGTAACTATACAATTACATCCAGTGCAGCCAGCATTCAGATTCCTTCCACAATCGGAAATACCAGTGCCAAGGTACAGATAACCGGCAGCTCTGTAAAGGGATTTATATACGATGGTTCCGATCCGGAGATTACCATTCCGAATGCAAAGGTAACCATTGATGGTTCTACTGTAAGCACAGATAAGTATGGTTTCTATCAGAAATCACAGAATGCAGGCAGCTATCCGGCTATCAGCGTAAAGGCAGCTGGATATTTTGACGAGACCAAGACAGATATCAAAGTTGCAAGCAACAAAGCTTCTGCTTATAACTTTGAGATGGAGCGTTATGATATATCCAAAGTGTACATTTGCGGTACAGTTGTAGATGCAGATGACAGCCAGACACCAATTGCCGGTGCGACCGTTGTCCTGTATGAGGATGGCGCTGTAAAGGCTGCGCTTCAGACAGACGCAAAGGGACATTACGTATTTAAGAACAGCCGTGCAACGGTGAAGAACTTTGAATCTTCTTCTGTACGCACATTCAGTTACAGTGCAAATATCCGTACAGATAAAAAGTACAACATTGTAATTACCAGGGATTTATCCAAGAACAACTTAAAAGATGTGTATAAGCAGGTAGATACCGGCATCATTAACTTAGGTTCTTCTCGTAATGTCAATGTGGATACTACCATGAAGAAGGTAAAGAATATTAAAGAGATTACCATGAATCTTTCCTGGGCACAGGATACAGTTCTGAAGTCTGCAGACAGCACAAAGGTAAATGTTAAATTTGTTGCTGCAGATGGAGAGACGGAGCTGGTTGCTGCAAAGGAAATCGATTTGCAGGAGTACTTAAACGACCAGTATAATGGAATGAAGAAAACATACAAGCTTGCAGCAGAAGACTATTTTGGCACAGGCGCCAATGTACATCCTACATTGCCGACAGGTACATATTATATGATTGTTACAGATAAGGATGAGAAGGGTGCGCAGGCAAATGCAACGACGGTGGTTCCTGTCAATGTGACAGAGGGTGACGACGTTGATGCAACAGCAAGCATTGTTCCAGCTGTGAGCAGAACTGTAAATTATACCACATCATGCTCAGATGCATATAAAGCTAAGGCGATGAAGAACCAGAAGGAGGTTCTTAAGAAGGTTACTGACAGCGAGGGTACTCTGGGTACTGCCGCCATCAATGTGACTGCTAAGGTATATCAGGTAGTAGGCGGAAAGAATGTATTGGTTCGCACAAAATCTGGCATCCAGCTGAGTGAATCAAACAATGCATTCGGATACTCTGAGGAAATTGAGAATCTGGCATCCAACCAGAATTACTCTATTGAGACCATAAAGACAAACCTTACTGCGGACGCCAAGTCAATCAAAGCTGGCGACAGTTCTACTGTTACCATAGACTTAAAGGGTGCTGCCAATGTGGTTCGCGTGAAGATGAAAAATGCAAACTGTTTCGTTGATGACGAGGCAAATGACAAGGTTGCAGCTTCTACAGAGACGGTACATGTGAATTCTGTAACATTAACGGGTCCTGGCGGCTCCTACACAGCTCCAATTGATTCAGATTATACACTGGCACAGCTGGTTAGCGGTATTGCTGTTAACAGAGTTGAGCTGATGGGTCTGAAGCCAGGCAAATATACAGTTTCTTTCAACATCGATGGTTACAAGTTATCTGCTGATAAGAATGAGCAGGATGAAGAGCAGGATGTGATTGACCTGCAGGATGCAACCATTGAGAGTGAGGCGAAGTACAACAAAGTATATCCGACCACCATTATGGGTGCAATCACTGCGAAAGTAGTGGCAGATAATGCAAAATTAAGTGCTGATGGTCTTGCTGTTTTGTATACTTCTGATATGAAGAAGATTGTGGCAGCTGGCGAGCTGTACAGAGCAGCCAACGGAGCACCTGCTTATAAGCTGGAAGATGGCGTAAACGGTAACTTCGGTGCAGGTACATACAAATTGATTGTCCGTGCGGATGGAATTGATAATCTTGTAAAAGATATTACCATTACCGATGTAAACAAAATCTACAAGAATCAGGACATTAGCAATGTAGAGGCTGGTGGAAAAAGTGGATTCAGAGTTCCGATTACGACAAGTACGGGAGCAGTCTTAGACGGCAGTGCAGTTGTAATGGCATTTGATGAATATTACAGGAATCCATTCGATTTAAGCTCTGTGGACATTTTAGCCATGGATTACTTACTGAATAATTACGATTACATTGGTGCATACGAGTTTGAACGTGCCGGAAGCAGCACAGAGACATGGACATTGGAGGATATTTCAGCAGGTAGATATACCATTGCCATTGACTCCAATATTACAAAATACACGGAGATTACAAGAAACGTTTCTGGTCTGAATGAGGAAGCAATTAAAGTTCCAATGCTGGTATATGACGATTTGGTACGGATTCAGCTTATCATCACCAACCGCAATGACGGCAGTTTTGCAGCAGGGCAGGTTGACTTCATTACGGTAGAGAGCGCAGATGGTAAGATTTTCCGCTATGGTTATACGCGAAGAACAAAGCAGAAAGAGGAAATTGTGGCGTTCTATGTACCAAAGAACCAGTCATATACTGTTAATGTATACTCCAGTGACTCCCAGGTGGGCGAAACAAAAGTAACATCTCAGTCAAAAGAAAATGAGAAGATTGATGTAACCTGTCAGGATATAGAATAATCAATCCAATAGTAAAACAGAGCTGCCGCTTTACGATGAATTCGTAAAGCGGCAGCTTTTTGATGGGTAACTGCTGTGGGATGCCAGAAAGTTCCCAA
>CAZSGT010000140.1:0-5724 GCA_964606215.1 uncultured Lachnospiraceae bacterium | reverse complement strand
CTAGACTATGGAAAACTCGGAAACACAATAATAAACGTCATAAACTTCAAGTCAGAAGAAAAACAAAAAATAAAAGCCCAAGGACTAGAGCAAGTCAAAAAATTTACATGGCAAGATTGCGCAAAAGAAACAATGTTGTCATTGAGGTCCGTGATGATGGTGCCGGAATAAATGTAGAGAAAGTCCGTGACAAGGCCATTGCCAAGGGAACTATTACGCCGGAGCAGGCAGAGACCATGACGGACAAGGAGATTATTGATTTGCTGTTCCGTCCGAGTTTTTCTACGGCAGAGAAGATTTCAGATATTTCCGGACGCGGCGTAGGTCTGGATGTGGTAAAGACAAAGATTGAAGGTCTTGGTGGAAATATCGAGGCAAAAAGCGTTCTCGGTGAGGGAAGCAGTTTCATTATCCGTCTGCCATTGACCTTAGCGATTATCCAGGCGCTGATGGTAGAGCTTGGAACTGAAAAATATGCGATTCCTCTTGGAAGTATCCAGACAATAGAAGATATTGCCTATTCTGAGATAAAACATGTGCATAGTGAAGAGGTTATAAATCTTCGTGGAACAGTAATTCCGCTGATTCGTTTGGATGAGGTTCTGGATGTGGAGCCAAGGGAAGAAAAGCCGGAGAGTCTTACGGTAGTTATTGTGTCTAAAGGAGATAAGCTTGCTGGTCTGGTGGTAGATGATCTGATTGGACAGCAGGAAATTGTTATAAAATCAATCGGCAATTATATACATTGTAGTAAGCTGATTGGTGGTGCTACGATTTTAGGTGATGGTGAGATTGCATTGATTCTGGAAGTTAATACATTAGTGTAAATTGCGTCACGTTGGGAAATCTGTGTCTGCGCTGCATCGCAGGTTTTCGTTGCACGGGCCCGGTATGAAACTGTGGCAAAAGGCGGCGTAGAAATGAGGGATAAAATGGAAGAAATCAAAGAAGAAAAGTTTGCGGCTGAATCGACAGATATGCAGCAGTATATTGTTGTCGGACTGGGAAGCGAGCAGTATGGAATTGATATCAAATATGTGGACAATATTGTAAGACAGCAGAGGATTACAAGGATTCCGAAGGCGCAGAGATACTTTAAGGGTGTTATCAACCTTCGCGGTGAGATTATACCGGTTATGAGCCTGCGTTCTAAGTTTGGAATGGAGCAGGATGACTTTACGAATGCCACCCGTATTATTATTATTAAGCTGGAGCAGCAGTCTTCTATCGGCATTATCGTGGATAATGTCCGGGAAGTTGTAACGTTGCAGCGGGACAATATTGATAAGGCATCTTTTGACGCCAATGATGAGCGGGCACAGTATCTCAGTGGCGTGGGAAAACATGGGGAGGGGCTGATTACACTCTTAAATATTGTGGGTGTTATTTCAAGCTAAAAGAATGGGGGGATTTTGGTGGCTGCATATGATGATTTATCAGGTGTTCAGTTTGATATCCTGCGTGAGATTGGAAATATTGGTGCAGGCAATGCCACCACAGCACTATCACAGATGCTGGGGGCAGCGAAGATTGATATGGCAGTTCCCAGCGTAAAGCTGTTAGGTTTCAGTGAGCTGGTAGAAGTCGTGGGCGGTGCAGAGTCATTAGCGGCAGGCGTTATGGTGAATATAGACGGTGATTTGGAGGGTTCCATGCTGTTTATGTTAGAGCACCGGGCGGCACACCATCTTGTGGATAATCTTCTTGGAAGTGTCTGGAACGAACAGGATGATTTTACGGAGATGGATTTGTCTGCATTAGGCGAAATTGGAAATATTATTGTCGGAGCGTATTTGTCGTCGGTATCTTTGTTGACGGGTCTTTCCGTACATCCGTCAATTCCCTATTTGGCGGTGGATATGTCAGGAGCGATTTTGAGCGTTCCAGCCATTGAATTTGGGAAGCTGGGAGATAAGGCACTGTTGATTGAATCCACGTTTTCAGAGGATGGAAAGCATATCAGTGGATATTTTATTTTGATTCCAACAGAGGATTCATATGGCAAATTATTGCATGCATTAGGACAATAGGAGGCGTTATGTGACATGGGTGAATTGATAAAAGTCGGTATGGCAGATGTCAATACATGTGTACCTCCTAAGGGAATAACCACGCTGGGATTAGGTTCCTGTGTGGGAGTGGTTCTCTATGATGCTGTTACCAAAGTGTCTGGTATGGTGCATGTGATGTTGCCAGATAGTACATCAATACGAAACAATGCAAATCAAGCGAAATTTGCGGATACCGGGGTGGTATTGCTGTATGAGAAAGTGATTGCCATGGGGGCGGATAAACATCGGTTAAAGGCGAAGATTGCAGGTGGAGCGCAGATGTTTGCGTTTTCTTCCGGCAATGAGATGCTTCGTATTGGAGATAGAAACGTGCAGGCTGTCAAGCAGCAGCTTCGAATGCTGAATATTCCCATTGTTGCTGAGGATACTGGATTGAATTATGGGCGAACCATCGAGTTTTATCCGGAAACCCAGGAACTGATTATAAAGTCGGTTGGGAAACCAGTGAAAGTTTTGTAAGGAATGGGGTAAATATATGGATATTCGATACTTGCCGTCACTGATTATGTTAGTGGCAGGTGCCATAGCATGTATTTTTTCAATTGTGCGGGGATGGGATGTAACGTATAGTTTGATTGTACTTCTGATTGTGCTGGTGGTATTCCTGGGTTTGGGCAAACTTGCACAGAAGCTGATTATCACCATTATGGAAGGCAATATGATTAAAAAGAGCAAAACAGAGAAGGAGAGCTCTAAGGAAGTGGAAATAGAGATAGAGCAAAATGAGACGCAGGAACCGGAAGAGGACAGTGGACGAATGGCAGAGCCGCGAGAATAAATCGGGAAAGGCATGATTTAGGATGGATGAAAAGGAACGTATTTCTTTATGGGAAAAGTATGCAAAGACCAAAGATATACAGATTCGTGAACAGCTGATTATAGAGTACGCGGGTCTTATTAAGATTGTAGCTGGCCGTCTGGGAATGTATCTGGGTTATACGGTAGAGTATGATGATTTGGTAGGGTATGGAATATTTGGTTTAATTGATGCCATTGACAAGTTTGAGCTGACCAAAGGAGTCAAGTTTGAGACCTATGCCAGTCTTCGCATCCGAGGTTCCATTCTCGACCAGATTCGGAAGATGGACTGGATTCCCAGAACGCTGCGGCAAAAGCAGAGAAAGTTAGAGCAGGCGTTGGCGGCGTTGGAGATGCGTCTGGGCAGACCCGCAACCGATGAGGAACTGGCAAAGGAATTGGAGATTTCGGTTTCGGAATTGGAAAACTGGCAGAATCAGACAAAACTGGCAAATATTACATCTTTGGATGAGTATATGGAGCAGGGCAGCGAGGTAAAGATGGACCCCACTGCGGCACCGAAGTTTGAGCAGCCGGAGGAAGTTGTTGAGCGTAAAGAATTAAAGGCAATGCTTGAAAAAGCATTGGAAACTCTTACAGAGAATGAACGTAAAGTTATTTTGCTGTATTATTTTGAGGAGCTGACATTAAAAGAAATCAGTAAGATTTTAGAGGTTTCGGAGTCGAGGGTATCGCAGCTGCATACAAAGGCGTTGCGGAAACTAAAGGATAAACTGGGAAAGAACATAGAGATATTTAACATATAATATAAGAAGCACAGCGTATCGATTTGATAGGTTGTGCTTTGGTGAGTGGAGGGACGCGATGAAGAGAAACGCTTACTTTGAAATTTTTGAAAGAGACAGTGGTATCTATATTCGGAAAATTCCCGCAGTGGATGGCGGAGAAGATTTAAAGTATGAGGACGTGGCAGGATATCTGACAGATAAAAAAATTAATTTTGAAACGGTGGAATTAAACAAGTTTACCCAGTCAGACCTTGAGGAAATGTGTCTGTCCACAGATAAGCTACTCCCATGCAGCGAGTATCTTAAAATAGAGATAGATCCCAGTGGTCTGGTGGCAAGGGGACGTTTTTACCCACCGGTAAAAGAGGGTGGAAAGCTGGATAAGAATAATATTTTGGACCTTCTGGAGCAGGCGGGGGTAACCTACGGAATTATCAATAAAAATATTGAGATTTTCTGTATTGCCAGGTTGTATTGCACGGATATTCTTCTTGCAAAGGGAAAAAAACCCAGGCATGGTACAGACGCCCGGATTGAATATAATTTTAATTACGAAAAAACCAGCAAACCTGCGCTGCGGGAGGATGGAAGCGTAGATTTCCATAATCTGGATATGTTTGAAAGCGTAAAAGAAGGCGAACTTTTGGCAACACTGATTCCAGAGGATGCAGGAGAGCCGGGAACGGATGTGTGTGGCAATGTGGTGCATCCCCGAAAGGTGAAACGTGCACGTCTGCGTTACGGAAAGAATATTACGCTGTCTGAAGATGGCAGTCAGATTTTTTCAGATGTATCCGGACATGTGGCGCTGGCAGGAGATATGGTGTTTGTTTCAAACGTGTATGAAGTGCCGGCAGATGTGGGACCTTCCACTGGTGATATCGAATATGATGGAAGCGTGGAAATCAAGGGCAATGTCGTTACCGGTTTTACGGTTAAGGCTACCGGAAATATTACGGTGGATGGTGTGGTAGAGGGAGCAACGCTTGAAGCTGGAGGAAATATTGTGCTAAAAAGAGGAATTCAGGGAATGGGAAAAGGGATTTTGAACGCCTCTGGCAGTGTATATTCAAAATTTATAGAAAATTCCACAGTGTCTGCGGGAGCCACAGTAATGACCGATGCCATTATGCACAGTAAGGTGACTGCCAGCAAAGAAATCATGGTACAGGGGAAGCGTGGCTTGATTACCGGAGGAGAAGTCCGTTCTGGAACGGTGATTGAGGCTGTAAATGTAGGTTCTACCATGGGGACAAATACTTCCCTGGAAGTAGGAATGGACCCGAAGATTGTAGACCGTTACCATGAGGTGGAAGCGGAACGAAAGAAATTGGAAGAAAACATAGATACCACGAAAAAGAATGCGGTTCTCCTGAAACGCATGCTGAAAGAAACGGGAAGCCTTCCGGAAGATAAGATTGCGCAGTTAAAGAGTTTCGTGGAAAACCTGAAGGTTATGGAGGAGCGGTACAAGGAGTTGTCAGAAGAGAGTATTGATTTGGAGAGTCTTCTTGAGGACCGCAACGAGGGAAAAGTGATTGTGCATAATATTGCATATCCCGGTGTAAAGCTGACGGTGGCAAGTGCGGTAACATTTATCCGGACAGTTACACAGCACAGCCGGTTTGTCAGAGATGGGGCAGATGTCCGCGTGAAGGGGATATAATCCCATAGAATGGAGGTTGGATTGGTATGAGTATTCGTCCGATAGATATTATTACAATGGCACCCAAATCCCAGGAAGTATCCCAGTTGCAGCAAGCAGATCAGACCAGGATGCAGCACAACCAGGATAGTGCTGCGACCATGTTTCAGACACAGGTGAAACAAAGTACGGAACAAACCACAAAGATGAAAGAGACCAATGAGGAGTGGAATCTGCCAGAGAAAGATAAAAAAGGCGGCGGTGGAAAAAAACAGGACAAAAAAAAGGATGGGGAACCGGAGGATAACAAAGAGAATCTTGGACAGATGGGTTTTGGAAGCAGTTTTGATATGAAAATTTAGATAGGCTGGAGGCTAAACAGATATGTGGTTTACAGATATAATACTTGTCATTGTAGGAATTGTGGCGGTTGTTATTAGTTATAAAATCAGCGTAGACA
>CAZSGT010000139.1:0-5752 GCA_964606215.1 uncultured Lachnospiraceae bacterium | reverse complement strand
ATATTTTTTCCTCTGAAAAAAAGAGCCGATGAGCCAGACTGATAAAATAAGAAACCAGAAAATCCAGATTAAAAAAATATTGCTTGCCGGATAATTTGTCATTTTCAAAAATCCTGTCAAAACGCCAAGACACGCCAAATGAAGTAATAAAAGTAAAATTTTATCTCTCAGAAAATTTTTCAAACTCATACCCGATACCCAATCCCTCTCTTTGTTTCTATAAAATCAAATACTCCGATGGATTTCAGTTTTTCGCGGATTCGCGTCATATTCACACTCAAGGTATTATCATCAATAAATATCTGGTTGTCCCACAAATATTCAACTAAATCCATCCGTTCCACATATTCCCCCGCATGCTGGAACAATACGTGGAGAATTTTCATCTCATTTTTTGACAACTCTGCACGGTTATCCCCACAGATGATACAGCACTTGGAGATATCCAATTCCACCCCTTTATGCAACAGGGATTTCTGCCCGTCGGACTTGGAGCCACCAGTTCTTTTTAAAACTGCGCCAATCCTCGCCAGCAGAAGGGGTGCCTGATATGGTTTGGTAATGTAATCATCCCCGCCCTTTAAGATACCCGTCAGTTCATCCATGCTGTCATTTCTGGCAGTCAGAAAAATAACAGGCACATCCAGCCGCTCCCGTATCTGCGTACAGATATCAAAACCGGAAATTCCCGGAAGGTTTACATCCAAAAGCACCAAATCCGGCTTGCTCGTTTGTATTTGTTCTGGAAGCCGCTCATAGGAATCCGGGAGCACAACCTGATAAGATGCATTCTCCAACAACACCTTTAATTCCCGCCGTATTACCTGCTCGTCCTCTACTACAAATATTCTCATACGTTAATCCTCATAATTGTTTGTAATTGCTCAATCTAATTCTTTTTAAATCCCTGATTTAAGGCCTGCAAAAGCTTACCACAATCAGATTCAGCACAAGGGACTCAATGTCCCTTGTGCTTTTCTCTGCGTTTTTGCTGTTTTTGTTCAAACAGACGCTGCTTTTCCGCTTCTCGCATTTCTTTGCGGATTTGCTTGCGCTCTGTTTTCACCTGCTCATGCTGTAACTTCAAGGCCTGCTGGGATTTTGTTCCTATACCTGTGTATTCCAACTGGCGTTTCACGTCCCGCTGCATCCTTTTAGGATTCTTTCTCGTGTCCTTAACAGCATTTGCCACAGCAGGGCTAAACTTCAAATCATAGTATTCATTTAAGACAAAATCATACACCTCATAATCCTTTGGCTCTGCTCCAAAAAATACTTTGGCTGCCGATAGCTTTCCATCCTCGACCCGTTCAAAAACACAGACCCAAAATGGATTCTCAAAAAATACTGTCAATTTTACCGTTGTTTTGCCCATGACAATCCCTCCTTAAATTTGTCAATGAGCAAAGAACGGACAACCCGGAGGGGCAGGTTACTTACCCCATCACAGATGATGGGACGGCCGGGCTACCAACCGGCTCTGGCACATCAAGCTGATGTGCGTTGCGTTATTATCTTTGCTGTTTTTTATAATCAAGCCTTCTAGCTGGATTAACTATTTTAATATATCTTTCTTTGCATTTCCTTCCCCCACACTTTGGCATCCAACTTTAAATCTCCACATACCTTCCCCACTGCTTCGCCACCATTTCAAAATAATCCTTTACCGTTTCCACGCCATTAATGGTATAAAAGGTATATTCCGGGCATCCATCATAAACGCTTACATAATCAAAACAATGGTCTGGCGCAAATAACAAAACCTGTTCTGTCGTCTTGTGGCACAACGTCAGATTTCCGTTTGCCTCTTCCGCAATGACAATATAATCCCTCGGATTGATATCTGGATTTTTATCACAATCTGTCGGCGCTTCAAGTTGACTGCGTTTATTCTCCGCCAAACAGCTCTGCTCATAATAATCTGCCCATTCTCCAATGCCACTCTGCACCTCATCTGTGCCAAGTACCCAATTCATATTGCAAAGAAAATCTTCCCGGATATCCTCAAATCCAAATGTCTCTAAAATATTTCCGAAAACACTCCGCAGTAGTTTACACGATTCGGGGCGAATGGTATCTTCGCCTGCTTCCGGCGGCTCACAAAGCCAGCCTCCAACTCCATTTTCCGAATCCCAGCCATACAAAACATAAACCGCTTTATCATTTAATTCGATTCGGAATTTATTCGACACCATGAGCAGTCCTGCCATTTCCGGAAATTCCTTCAAAAAAATCTCCGGAATTTCTACTGACTCCTTCTCCACCTGTTTCACATCCGTTTTCTTAAACCGCCATGGAACATTTTCAAAAAATGCATTTAAATATAGATTTTCCATTGTGCCTCATCCTTTCTTTTCCGCATCAATTTTCAAACTTCTCCAACCTGCTTTCACGCAGTGACGCTAACACGCCATCAACTCTTCTCTATCATCCCAGCTGCCTTGCAATCTCTGCAAACTGTTCTAACGACAATGTCTCTCCCCGGACATTTTCCGGCAAGCCTGCCGCCTCCAACGCAGACAAAATCTGTTCCTTTGTGTAGGAAAATCCCTCGAAATTTTTCAGCCCATTTTGCAATGTCTTGCGCCGCTGGTTAAAGGACGCCCGGATGACTTTAAATAAAAGCTTCTCATCTGGCACTTCCACCACCGGGTGGGAATGTCTGGTAAGACGTATGACAGCAGAACCAACATTTGGTCTTGGCATAAAACAATTTGGCGGCACATTTGCCACAATATCCGCTTCGGCATAGTATGCCACCGCCAAAGACAATGCGCCATAATCTTTCGTGCCTGGCAGGGCACGCATCCGCTCCGCCACTTCCTTTTGAACCATGACCGTAATGCTCTCTATGGGCACATGGCTTTCAAACAACTCCATAATAATGGGAGTGGTAATGTAATACGGCAGATTTGCCACCACCTTGATGGGTCTGCCGTTGTTTTTTTCCTGCGCCAATTTACAAATATCCACTTTCAAAATATCCTCGTTCATGACTGTAACGTTATCGTACGCCGATAGCGTGTCCGCCAGAACCGGTATCAAATTGCTGTCAATCTCCACCGCCACCACTTCTCTGGCACTCTCGCAAAGATACTGGGTCATGGTACCGATACCCGGTCCGATTTCCAGCACAAAATCTTCTTTCGTAATCTGGGCGGCACGGATAATTTTCTCCAGCACATGAGTGTCAATCAGAAAATTCTGCCCATATTTTTTTTGGAAACGGAACTCATATTTTTTTAAAATTTCAATGGTGTTCTGCGGATTTCCTAAAGTTGCCATATTTGTACTCATGCTGCGAGCCTCCTTTACGAGCAGATAATGTACCAAGTTTGTGCTGCTTGCATCACAAACTTGGAGAGTGAAAATTTATTTTCACTCTTATCACTCTTATCCTCCATACTGCGAATGTTTTTTCGCCTTACAGCCTGTAAACTGCTTTCGCATTCTCGTTCGTAATGCGAATCACTTCCTCAGCGGACATCCCTTTAATCTCAGCCATGGCGTCCACCACATAGGGAAGATTCAGGGAAGAATTTCGCTTGCCCCGGTTCGGCTCGGGAGACAGGTACGGACAATCCGTTTCCAGCACCAGCCTGTCCATGGGCGCATACTCCACTACTTCCTTTAATTTTTTAGAATTTTTAAATGTCAGGACGCCGCCGATTCCCAGATAAAATCCCATGTTCAGATACTCTCTGGCTATCTCTTTTCCATAAGAAAAACAGTGGATAATCCCTCCGGCTTCTTCCCCGTGAAGAGCTTTCATCATATCCAGCGTGTCTGCTGCCGCATCCCGGCTGTGGATAATCACCGGCATTTTTATTTCCCTGGCAAGCTCCAGCTGCACCTCAAACCAGTGCTTTTGCACCGACGGCTCCGGCTCGTCCCAGTAATAGTCTAAACCAATCTCGCCCACTGCCACAATCCCATCCTTTGCCGCACACTCCCGAATCCACGGAATATGTTCATCGGTCAGCTCCCCGGTCTCCGTGGGATGCACTCCAACGGAGCCGTAGAGAAAATCATATTTCTCCACCAGCTCCAGAGTTTCCTTAATATCGGACAGGCTTGCCGCCACGTTTACCACATACTCAATCCCGTGCTCCCGCAGGCTGGCAAGCAGTTCTTCCCTGTCCCCGTCAAATTTCGCATCATTATAATGCGCATGTGTATCAAATATCATTGCTCTCCCCATCCTACATAATCTCCGCGCCAGCAGGCATCTCTTTCTCCGGCGTCATCAGCGACAGATTTCCGTCGGCGTCCTCTGCACAAAGCAGCATTCCTTCTGACAGCACGCCCGCCAGTTTTGCAGGTTTCAGATTCACAAGCACCATCACTTTTTTGCCCACCATTTCCTCTGGCGTGTAGTGCGCCTTAATACCGGAAACAATCTGCTTCACCTGGCTGCCAATCTTCACCTGGCTACAGAGAAGTTTTTTGGATTTTTTCACTTCCTCGCAGGCAATAATTTCACCCACCTGGAACTGCATTTTTTCAAAATCCTCAAAAGTAATTTCCTCTTTTGCCGGAATATCTATGCCAGACTCTTCCTCCTGTGCTTCTTCCGGCTGGAGTTTTGCCGCCTTCTCCAGTACCTCTTCCACATCCAGACGGGCAAACAAAATCTCTGGCTTCTCTACCACCTTCGTGCCGGAAACATAATTTCCGAAGCTTTTCATCTCTTCCAATGTCAGCTTCCTGCCGTTAATCTGTTTTAAAATGGCGTCGGTGGTCTCCGGCATAAAGGAGTACAACAGACTTGCGCCAACCTGGATACCACTGATTAAGTTATACAAAACCGTGGCAAGGCGGTCTTTTGCATTTTCATCCTTCGCCAGTGCCCAGGGCATGGTCTCATCAATATATTTATTGCAGCGCTTAAACAACGCAAACACCTCGGAAATAGCATCTGCCACCCGCAGCTTATCCATCCGCTCCTCCACCTTCGCAGGCGTTGAAGCAATCAACTCCAGCAGTTCCTTGTCAATTTCCTCTGCTGCCCCGGCATTGGTTACCACGCCGTCAAAATATTTGTTGGACATGGAAATGGTGCGGTTTACCAGATTGCCCAGAGTATTTGCAAGGTCGGAATTCATACGCTCCACCAACAGCTCCCAGGTAATAATACCGTCATTTTCAAAAGGCATTTCGTGAAGCACAAAATAACGGACTGCATCCACTCCAAACAGGGAAACTAAATCATCGGCATAAATAACATTTCCCTTGGACTTACTCATCTTGCCCTCACCCTGCAACAGCCAGGGGTGTCCAAACACCTGCCTGGGAAGAGGCAAATCCAGCGCCATGAGCATAATCGGCCAGTAAATGGTGTGGAAACGAAGAATATCTTTGCCAATCAAATGCAAATCAGCCGGCCAGAATTTTTCATACAGCGAATCATGGTCTCCGTCCACATCATAGCCAAGACCAGTGATGTAGTTGCTCAGCGCATCCAGCCAGACATATACCACATGCTTATCGTCAAAATCCACCGGAACTCCCCACTTAAAGGAGGTACGGGAAACACAAAGGTCCTGCAGTCCCGGAAGCAGGAAATTATTCATCATCTCATTTTTGCGGGACTCCGGCTGAATAAACTCGGGATGGGTGTTAATGTGCTCAATCAAACGGTCCGCATATTTGCTCAGCTTCAGAAAATACGCTTCCTCCTTGGCGCTCTGACATTCCCTTCCACAGTCTGGACACTTTCCATCCACCAACTGGGACGGGGTGAAAAAGGACT
>CAZSGT010000138.1:0-5761 GCA_964606215.1 uncultured Lachnospiraceae bacterium | reverse complement strand
CTGGGTGAGAATGCCGTTTTCTTCAAAGGCAAAGATGCGGCGTACTACCCGGTCAAGAAAATAGCGGTCATGGGATACCGTCACCACAATACCCGGAAAGGTATCCAGATAATCTTCCAGGATGGTCAGTGTGCGGATATCCAAATCATTGGTGGGCTCGTCCAGAAAGAGCACGTTGGGGGCTTCCATCAAGAGGCGGCAAAGATAGAGCCTGCGTTTCTCCCCGCCGGATAAAGAGCGGATAGAAGCGTAGTGCATATTGCCGGGAAACAGAAAACGCTCTAACATCTGGGAGGCGGTGACTGTGCCGGTGGCGGTATGGATAATCTCCGCTCCCTCCCGGATATATTCAATCAGTTTCAGATTTTCGTCCATGGTTTCGTTTTCCTGGGCAAAGTAGCCGGTTTTTACCGTCTGTCCAGTGGTGATTTCTCCACTGTCCGCCGGAAGGATGCCGGTGATAATCTTCATCAGGGTAGATTTGCCGCAGCCGTTGGGGCCGATAATGCCGATTCTGTCGTTTTTCAAAAATATGTAGCTGAAATCCTGTATCAATACACGTTCCCCGTACTGTTTGTGAATGTGGGACAGTTCAATCGTGGTTTTTCCCAGGCGGGAAGAAACGGATTCCACCACCATCTCCTCTTCGGGAGTGGGAGCTGACATGGCAGCCAGTGCTTCATATCTTGCAATATGCGCTTTCTGCTTGGTGGAGCGTGCCCTTGCGCCCCGCATCATCCACGCAATCTCGGTCCGGAGGATACTCTGGCGCTTGCGCTCTGTGGCGAGGGCGATTTCCTCCCGTTCCGCTTTCCTTGCAAGAAAGCCCAGGTAATTTTCCTGATAATTATATAATTTGCCCCTGTCAATCTCCACAATCCGGTTTGTCACGGAGTCTAAAAAATATCTGTCGTGAGTTACCATGATGATGGCGCCCTTATAACCGTACAAAAAATCCTCCAGCCAGTTTGCCATGCTGCTGTCCAGATGGTTGGTGGGTTCGTCCAGAACCAGGATGTCTGCATGGGACAGGAGGGCACGGACCAGGGCAACACGCTTTCTGCCGCCGCCGGATAACTCCATAACCGGCTGGCTGTAATCAGTAATTCCCAGTTTATCTAACATAGTTTTCGCCTCGGTCTCTTTGTCCCAGACGTCGGTGTCATTATGTACCGTTTCCGTAATACTTTGTAGCACAGTGTGTTCAGGGGAAAACTCCGGTGTCTGTGGAAGATAGCATATTTTCAGGGAATTACCCATAACGATAGTGCCTTCCTCCGGTTCCAGTATGCCGGACAGAATTTTTAAGAGCGTGGTTTTTCCAGTGCCATTTATGCCAATAATGCCCACTTTTTCACCGCTGTGAAGATGAAAGCTCACATCGTCAAACAGGACTTTGTCGTGGTAGGAGTGGGAAAGATGTTCTGCCGTAAGTAAATTCATAAAAAAATCCATACCTTTCTTTGTAAATCTGCATAGTCTTATTTTACCACAAAAGACAGGTCTGGACTACCGGCTGTTTTTGGCTGGTACTGGTATTACAGATATATCTATGCTATAATTTATCCAGAGGCAGAAGGGGGCGTAAACAAGGCGTCACTTGGCGGAAAGAAGGTAAACAGGCCGAAGAACATAGCCAGGACAACAAGGACTGTCAAAAAAAGTCCGTTGAAATTTATAGCAGGATGGTTTAACAGCAGATAGCTTATGCCATAGGAGAGGACAACGCTGCATATAAATATGGCAATGTCAATGAAAAAATAATTTTTGCCAAGCACAGTGGTGTACCCGTAAAAAAGCAGTGGGATGGTAATTAGTCCCGATACGACACCACATCCCTTTGCCGTAATATAGTTGGGGACATATTTTTTGCAGGGGATAAACACATATTCTAAAATAGCATAGAGTACATAAGGGAAAAATAAAAGCTTCATGTGTTCCCAGGTAGATTCGCTGGTGGCGCAAAAGAGCGCAGCAACGCCGGAATAGCCGCTGAGTTTGTAGGCGAAATGGGATAAAGCACCCATGAGAAGGGTGAAAAGCATTCCCAGCCATTCCAGATTCAGATATCTTTTTGGCAAAATACTGGCGCGCATATAGTAACCTCCTGTCTGTGCTGCAATATACCGATGTCATCGGAATAGCAGTAGTATATGGAAAATCTGAAAAAATATGTATGAAAGGGAAAAGGTTATAAAATAGAAAAGAGGTAAGAGTATGGAATTTCAAAGATTAAACAAAAAGGCATTGTTTTGCATGTATCTGGTGACGTCCATCATCTGTGTTATTATTTCTGCCATTTCATGGACGGTATTTGTCATGGTCAGTAACGGAACTATTGACGTGGGCGCAGGGACAGCGCGAATTGTAAAAATTGTGTGCGTAGCAGTGTTTGTCCTGGAGTTATTGGAGACCATTATTTCTCCTATATTCCGATACCGGAGATATCGTTATATTCTCACGGAAGAGGAAGTGCAGGTAATGAAGGGATACATTTTTCTGACCCATATTATTGTGCCGATTAGCCGTCTACATAAAATTACGGTGGAGTCGGGACCTATTGACCGCATGTTCGGGCTTGCCAGCGTGGAGGTTACCACTGCTGGTGGAGATGTGACCATTAATTTTCTGGAGAAAGAGAAAGCAGAAATGATTGCGGAGCGTTTGAAGAAACGCATCAATGTGATTGTAGAGGAGGAACAGGAACATGGAGAATAAATTTCGCAATCACATTACGATTATTTTAGAGCAGGCGGGAGCGTTTTTCTGGGCAATGTGCCTGATTATCGTCATGAATCTGGATGATATTCCCGAAATGATCCGGGATTTGAAAGATGAGGAAAATGCCCTTACAATCCTTATTATTGCAGCGGTTATTTTTGGGATTTTTTTGCTGAATGTAGTTGTTACCTGTTTTCGTTGGTATAAAACATGGATTAGCATCGATGATACCAGCATTACCATTTCCCGAAATACTTTGAATAAATCCGTAAACACCATCGGTATAAAAAATATTTCCAATGTAAATCTGGAGCAGAATTTTCTGGAGATGGTTCTGGGAACCTGCAAGGTGAAGCTAGATACCGACAGCCGTTCTACAGCAGATTCCACGGATTTAACGATTCTTCTGAAAAAGGACAAGGCGGAGGCGTTTAAGGCAGCCATTATTGAACGGCTGGATGCAGAGAATGTCCGCAGTACAGTGGAGGAGGGAGAAGAGGCGCCGATGACTCCCGATGTGGAGTACGATATTATGTATAGCGGTATGGATATAGTGATGCATTGTATATATACTGTACCCATTTGGGGAATTTTGGTGACAGTGGGAGGAATCGCTGCCCTGATTGTTGCGCTGGTTTCTTTGGGTGCCCAGGAGGGAATGCGTGAATATATCGGCGGTGTAGAGGAGATTGTGGGCGGAGGTATCGCGCTGCTGTTTGCGCTGGCCAGCGCCATACGCAGTATTATTGGGGACTTCTTTAAATACTATGAATTTTGTGCCAGAAGAGAGGGCGACCGCATACATTTGCAGTATGGATTGTTAAAAAAGTATAGCTATGATATTCCGGTGAAGCGCATCAATTCTGTTATTGCGACTAAGAGCGTAATCAGCCGCCTGTGTAAACGTTCCTGCGTGGAGCTGGTAAATGTGGGATTGGGAGATGAAAATCAGGAGAGCGTAAAGCTTTTGCTCTCGGTAAAAGATTCTCAGATTTATGACTGTCTGCGCACTCTTTTACCAGAGTTTGCCGGGTATTTTGACGGCAGCACAGCGGAAGAAATCGTGCGCCAGCCAAAGAAAATATGGCTTAGCCATTTATTTGGATTGTTCGTATGGATTCTTCTGATGACTGTCGCATTCATTTTAATGAAATATGTGAATTTGTTTGAGGGAGAGACAGAGGTGATGTACGGGGCTTTGGGAGCGATGGCAGGAATATTGCTGTTCGTCCTGTTGGGGTGTTTTGGTTCATACCGTGCAAACGGTCTGTGCATCCGGGATAAGCATATGGTGATTTCTTCAGGGATGTTTGCCGTGTCTACGCAGTTTGTGCAGTACAGTAAGATTCAATATATGGAGTTTAACCAAGGACCCATTATGCGCTCCTTGCACATGAAAAGAGGACAGATGTATATTCTTGCCAGTATGACCCAGAATATGATTTCTGTCCCGGAGTTTGAGGAAACATATATGGAGAAGATTACAGAACGGTATCTTAACGATTGTCAATCTTCTCGGGGTATAAATCGTGGGTAGTTAAGCGTTCAAATGCAACTTTCTCCCAGTGGGTTCCAGGTTTTCCATAGTTACAGTAGGGGTCGATGGAGATACCTCCTCTGGGGGTGAATTTGCCCCAGACTTCAATGTATTTTGGGTCCATCAGCTTGATTAAATCATTCATAATAATGTTTACGCAGTCCTCATGGAAATCGCCGTGGTTTCGGAAGCTGAACAGATACAGTTTCAGGGATTTGCTCTCCACCATCTTGACGTCCGGTACATAGGAGATGGTAATGGTGGCAAAATCCGGCTGTCCGGTAATGGGGCAGAGGCTGGTAAATTCCGGGCAGTTGAATTTAACGAAATAGTCCCTGTCCGGGTGTTTGTTATCAAAGGTTTCCAGTATCTGTGGTGCATAGTCAGTGGGGTAAGCAGTTTGCTTGTTTCCAAGTAAGGTTAAATCTTCCGTATGGTTGCTCATGCTGTGAAACTCCTTTCCTGCAGTCTGTCAGTGAGACAGACTGTCTATGTGTTGTGCTTTGGTGTAGTAGTGTCAGGCTGGCACTTTGCTGGATATCCGTGAGGCTTCTTATTTGTCGTTCCCTGCAGTATTACAGAGCCGGGTCTTTTACGCCGTTTGCAGCAAATGCCGCTGCCCGGTCTAAACAGGTGCCACAGGTGCCACAGGGGGTGTCTCCGCCACTATAACAGCTCCAGGTAAGATGGTAGGGGGCTTGTAATTCCAGTCCGGTCCGCACCACATCCGCCTTTGTCATGGAGACAAAGGGCGCCTCTACAGTCAGAGCGTCCCCGCTTCCAATATGGATGGCTGCAGAGATGGCGTCCTGAAATTCCTGGCTGCAGTCCGGGTATGCGTTGCCTGCCGCATCATCGCTGTGTGCACCATAATAAAGGATGGAACAGTCTTTTGACAGGGCGATGCTTGCCGCACAGGAAAGAAATAATCCGTTCCGGAAGGGAACATAAGTAGATACCGGTGCGCCGTCTGTCTTGGATAACTGGTCGGCGTAGGACTCCATAGGAATGTCTTTATCTGAGTGGGAGAGAAGGGAACAGTCACTATAACGGAAAACGGATGATAAATCCAGCGTCAGATGCTCTACTTCATAATAATCCGCCACGGCTTTGGCGCAGTCCAACTCTTTGGTGTGTTTTTGGCCGTAGGCGATGGAAAGGGATACTACGTTTTCTTTTCCATATTTATTTACGGCAATGGCAAGGCAGGTAGTGCTGTCAATGCCGCCGCTGCTTAGTACTAATGCTTTTGTATGTTCACTCATAGGTAACCTCATTTCTGCATACACAGATTTGCGTATTGACTTTTTACAATAATCTGGCTTCCCAGGTGTGGCAGTGTTTATGCTGCTTTTGTACTACATTTGTAGAATGTTTTTACACACCTCGTTTATCCGGGTCCCAGATATATTTATGGAGCTGCAGCTGCAGGCGAAGCCCGTTACGTGTTTCTGATTTCATATAGTCCACAATGTCTGCCGGATGGATTTTGCCAAATACCGG
>CAZSGT010000137.1:0-5767 GCA_964606215.1 uncultured Lachnospiraceae bacterium | reverse complement strand
AAATATAAGGAAGGCAGCAGATGCAATCACAAACATTGCAGGTCAGACGAGTATGCTGGCGCTGAATGCTTCCATTGAAGCTGCCAGGGCAGGGGAAGCAGGAAAAGGTTTTGCTGTTGTTGCATCTTCCATACAGGAGTTAGCCGGGGAATCCGATAGCTCTGCCAAGGAAATTCAAAAAATAATTAACGAAATTATATTGAAATCGCAAAATAACGTGCAGCTTGCAAATCAGATTAAAGATGCCATTGATTCGGAAGGAGATGCGCTGGGTTCAGTAAGTGACAGCTTTGATAAAGTCAGTGATCGAATCCAAACCACAGTGGATACGATTCACAAGATATCAAAGGAAATCGGTGTCCTGAATCAGGATAAGGAAACGGTGCTTGATGAAATAAACAGCCTGTCCTCCATATCAGAGGAAAATACCGCAAGCTGTCAGGAAACCACAGCCTCCATTGAAGAGTTGAGGGAGAATATTGAAAAGATAAGTATTCAGGCGACAGATACAGATAACATATCTGAAGAGCTGAAAGAATCCGTTTCCTATTTCAAGTTGTGATTTTAGCCATATCTAAAGGCAGAAAATATCTAAAAGGCGGCAGAGTATTAAAAACTCTGTCGCCTTTTTTATTTTGCGCGAAGGCAAAGTGAGGGCACAAGATGTCCAGTGGACATCTGTTTTGTGCGGACCGAAACGGAGTGAAGAAATCGTCGAGCTTGCTCGTAAGATATCCGAGCGCGCCCGCGAACGTGAGAAACTCGCAAAGCGTGACAGCGTTTGTCATATATCAACGAATCACTTTGACTTTTTTATCACATTCCAGCCGATACAGATGGTCATTCTTTTTTATATCCAAGTGCGTTATTTCATTACCACTGCAAAACAATTCTTCCAGCCATATATTCTTGCTTACATCTAACTGGGTTAGTTTGTTATTATTGCAATATAGCATAAAGAGATCTTCATTTTTGCTTACATCTAACTGGGTTAACTGATTGTGTTCGCAGTCTAACATGTACAGGACTTCCAGTGGTGTTACATCTAAAACTGTTAAACGATTATATGAACAATCAAGCCAGTCCAGCCATTTATTTTTACTTACATCCAGATTTGCTAATCGGTTACTTTCGCATTCTAATTTTATCAAGTCCGGGTGCATGGTTGTATCCAGCTTAGTCAATTTGTTGCTGCCACATCTCAAAATTTTCAATGCTGTATTTTTACTTATATCCAAATCAGTCAATTTGTTACTGGCACAGTTCAATTCTTTCAATCTAATGTTTTTGCTTACATCCAGGTTTGTTAAAAGATTTGCCGCGCAGTCTAAATCTTTTAATAATAACTGTTGGTCCAGATTTAAACCAGTCAATTTATTATTATTACAATACAGCATTTCCAGTTTCGTATTCTGACGGATATTCAGTTCCGTTAATCGGTTATATTCACAAGACAACTCTAACAAAGCGGTATTGGCGTCTACGATTAAATTTGTCAGTTTGTTGTCATCGCAACTCAACGCCTCTAGTTTGGTATTTCGGTTGACATTCAGTTTGGTTAACTTGTTATCATCGCAATACAACTGTTCCAGTTTTACATTTTTGGCAACATTCAATTTCGTTAATTTATTATGGCTGCAATCAATATGTTTCAGATTTACATTCTTGCTTACGTTCAGGCCGGTTAATTGGTTCAGATATATTTCCAATTCTTCCAACGCAGGAAATTTGGAGAAGGAGATGGTACCCTTCAATTTTTTGTCTGTCCATTTAATACCGCTGAGACGTCCTTTATCATTCCATGTATAGCAGGAAGCATTGATATTTTTAGATATTTTGGCGCCTGCCTTTCGCTGTTTCTTAATAAGCCGTTGCAAAGCAGCTACGTCAGAGGCATTCTTCTTTATCACGGTCACTTCGCAGGAATATTTTTTCTTTGCAACTTTGGCGGTGATAGTTACTTTTCCACATTTTTTTGCTGTTATTTTTCCTTTTTTCGTAACGGTGGCTATTTTGGAGTCGCTGCTTTTCCATGTAATAGTTTTATTTTCTGGAGCGTTTTTTAATGTTAATTTCTGGGTCTTGCCTGTGGTCAGTGTAACAGTATTTTTATTGAGCTTTACAGCTGTTTTTTTCGCTGCATCTACCGAACCGGGTACTGCCAATACGCCAAAGAATAATACCATGATAGCCATCATCAAAGGGAATCTTTTTTGAATCATCTTTTGTGCCTCCTTAATATTTTCCTATCAGTATAACATACTCCTTTCTGGCAGACAAGAAAGTTTTGTTATTTACAGATATCACAATGCATTGTTTCACAGTTTTTTCACAATACACACATGTTTTAATCACAGATTTTACAAGATTTGGTCATAGCTTTTCTCTATTCTAAAAAAGATAAAGAAATTTTTGTATTCAGAAAATGACACAAAAAAAGCAGTCGAAATGGAGGATAACATTAATGAAAAAAATCAAAATGCATAAAAAGGTATGCATAGCAGTGGCAGCGATATTGGTGGTGGCTGTGGCAGTGGCGGCAGTATGTATTTTTCGTAAGCCGGACGCCACCAGTTTTGCGGGCAACGATAAGATGTCAGATACTATTGCATTGGCAAAAATGGATTTGACGAAATCAGTCAGTGCAACCGGGACGTTGGAGAGTGCAAAAAGCAAAAGTGTCTCGGCGGGAGTAAATAATATTGAAGTACAATCTGTCCATGTCAGCGTGGGAGATACGGTAAAAAAGGGGGATATACTGGTAAGCTTTGATGAAAGTGATTTGGAGGATGCGCTGGCAGAGGCGCAGGAGAACCTTGCAGATGCAGAGAGCGAAGTGAGCCGCTCGGTTTCTTCTGCACAAAAGAAAGTGACGGATGCCACGGAGAGTTATAATGATGAGGTGGAACGGCAGGAAAAGAACGTGACAGACGCAAAGGAAAAGAAAGCAGACGCCAAAAAAGAGGTGGCAGCACTGGAAAAAAAGAGCAAAGGGCAAACAGATGCCAGTGAAAAACAGAAGATAGAAGAGCAGCTTGCCAAGGCGCAGGAGGCGTTAGAACAGGCGGAAAATGCCTATGAAAATGCCGTTGCTGAAAAAAAATCCTCAGAAAAACAAAGTGCGTCAAATATTGAAAATGCAAAAGAAAATCTGGAGCAGGCGCAGACAAACGGAAACAGAAGTATTAAGGAGGCAAAAAAACAAGTTACACAGGCAGAAAAGAGTCTGGAAAAATGTGCGGTGACTGCGCCCATGACCGGCACGGTGACGGCGGTAAATGTAGAGGCAGGAGATGTCTATGCCGGCGGAACCATGGTACAGATTGAAGATACGGAGAATCTTGTAGTTTCTACCAGTATTGATGAGTATGATATTGGCGGCGTCGCTGTGGGACAGCGGGTGGTGATTTTAACGGAAGCCACCGATGAGGATGAATTGGAGGGAGAGATTACCTTCGTGTCCCCCACCATGGCTTCCACACAGAATCAGAATGCGGGAGAGCAGGGGATGTCGGGAAGTGACGGCTATGAAGTTACGATTGCTCTAAGTAAGGGGGATGAAAGGCTTCGTCCCGGCATGACTGCAAAATGCAGTATTATTGAGGAATCCGTTTCGGATGTGTTTGCGGTACCATACGATGCGGTACACGAAAAAAGTGACGGAACCAAATTTATATACGTTCTGGACGGGGAAGTAAATATGAAAAATCCATCTTCTGAAAGAAATACAGGAGATAAAGCATCCATGTCCGCAGAAGACACGGAAAAAGAATCAAGTCAGCGCGAACAAAAGGCGGGCGAAGGGGAATCATCCCTGCCAGAAAGAGAGAACAGGGAAAATGGTTCTTCTATGCCGGAACAGAAAGAAATTTCAGTTACCGTCGGCATGGAAAGTGATTATTATGTGGAGATTTCAGGGGATGACCTGAAGGAAGGCATGCGGGTCGTTGTCCCCACCGATGAAACTGACAGCGGGGAAAGCGATACCGATAAGACACAGGATAAACAGACGGAAGGTCTGGATTTTGGCGGTTTTGGAAATGGCGCTCCCGGCATGGGTGGACCGGACATGGGAAATGGCGGTGGTAAAGGGGGCGGACAGCGATGATAGAACTGGTCGGAATCCGGAAACACTTTTTTGAGGGAACGGCAGGGGAATTGGAAATTCTCAAGGGAATTGATTTGTCTATTGGAGAGGGAGAATTTGTCTCTATCGTGGGGGAATCCGGTTCGGGAAAGTCTACGCTTATGCATATCATCGGTGCTCTGGACCGTCCCACACAGGGGGAGTACCGTTTGGGCGGTATCAATATGGAGACGGCAAAAGATAAAGAATTATCGGAAATCCGCAACAAGAAAATTGGATTTGTGTTTCAGACATACAATCTCATTGCGAGAACCACCGCCCTTGCCAATGTGGAGCTTCCTATGCTCTATGCAGGTATGCCCCGGAAAGAGCGGACGGCAAGAGCAAAGGAATTACTGGAAATGGTAGGAATGTCCGACCGTATGCTTCATAAACCCGATGAACTTTCCGGGGGACAAAAGCAGCGGGCAGCAATCGCCAGAGCCATGGCGAACAATCCGGATATCATTCTGGCGGATGAGCCTACCGGAGCCTTGGACAGTGAGACCGGGAAAAAAATTATGTCCATATTCCATCAGCTCCATGAAACACAGAAGAAGACCATTGTTCTTATCACCCATTCCAGGGAGCTGGCAAGGGAGACAGAGCGCATTATTAACCTGCGGGACGGCGAAATATGCGGAATCGGAAAGGGGGATGGAGCATGCTGATTTTAGAAAATATCCGGATGGCATTTCAGGCGCTTTTTGCCAATAAAATGCGCTCCTTTTTGACTATGCTTGGTATTATTATTGGAATTGGCTCCGTGATTGCCATTATGACCGTGAGTGCATCCCTTACCACGGCAATTTCAGATTCCTTTCAGGAAATGGGAGCCAACAATATTACGGTGGGAATCAAACAAAAAACCGAGAATGAGGAGGTGCGGGAAAATGGAATGCGTTTTGGTACCTCCGGGCGCAGCGCATCCATAGAAGAAGAGGACCGTATTACCGATGCCATGTTGGAGGAATTGAAAGCAAGGTTTGCAGACCGAATTGATGCGGTATCTGTCAGTGAGGATGTGGGAAGCGCTACGGTAGAGAACCGGGATGCCTCGGCAAATATTTCATTAACGGGAGTAAATACAGATTATTTTGTACAGAGCCAGCTGACGCTGTTAGCCGGAAGGCGTATCACACAGGAGGATATGGACGGCAAAAAAAGAGTGGTGATGGTTTCCAATAAAGTGGTTGAGGCTGTTTTTGACGGGGATAACTCCGCCGCTTTGCATCAGGGGATTTCAATCAATCTGGACGGCACCTATGTTACCTATTATGTGGTGGGCGTTTATGAGTATGAGGAAAACAGTAACTTTACCTCTGCCAATGACGCCGATATCGTTACCACTGCCTACATTCCCCTGACAACAGGAAAAGAACAAATACATGCTGATGAGGGATATACGCAGTTTACCGTTGTTACGGTGGCGGGGATATCGGATGTCTCCGGATTTGCAGACGAGATTGCCGCCAGTATGGGAACCTATTATAAAAATAATGAAAACTATGAACTGCGGACCACCACCATGGAGTCTGTCACCGATTCCATGAATGAAATGATTCAGACGGTATCCATCGCCATTGCGTTTATTGCAGGTATTTCCCTGCTTGTAGGCGGTATTGGAGTAATGAATATCAT
>CAZSGT010000136.1:0-5819 GCA_964606215.1 uncultured Lachnospiraceae bacterium | reverse complement strand
CACGATGTTTTTTGTGTGCAAAAGACACACAGGAAAGGAAGGACAATTATGTGCGGAATTATTGGATTTACCGGCGTTATTGACGCCAAGGAAGTACTGTTAAGGGGTTTGAAGGCATTGGAGTACAGAGGGTATGACAGTGCCGGAATTTCTTACTATGCAGATTCCCATTTTACCACCATTAAAACCAAAGGCAAGGTGGCGGATTTAGCGGAGAAAGTGGAAAAAGAAGGGCAGGAAAAAACCACCTGCGGTATCGGACACACAAGATGGGCTACCCATGGGGAGGTTTCCGATACCAACTGCCATCCTCACACCTTTGGAAATGTGACATTGATTCACAATGGCATCATTGAAAATTACAAGGAATTGTCTGACGAGCTGGCAAAAGAAGGAAAAAAACCTGTCTCTGAAACGGACTCCGAGATTGCGGCTATGGTAATTGATTCCTGCTACGATGGTAATCCGGAAGCTGCCATTAAAGCGGCAATAGAGAGATTACAGGGAGCCTATGCATTTTGTATTATGTTTCATGACAAACCGGGCGTTATCTATTCCATCCGCCTGGGAAGTCCCCTGGTAGCTGCCCAGACTGCCAAAGGTTCCATCATTGCCTCCGATATGGTGGCAGTCATCCGCTATTCCAAGGATTATATAGTATTGCCGGAGCATCATATTGCCAAGCTGACCGGGGACCAGATTATTGTTATGGATTTGGACGGCTATGAAGTGGAACCAAAGATGCATCATGTGGACTGGGATATGGCGGCGGCAAGAAAAGGCGGCTACGAATACTTTATGTTAAAGGAAATCCACGAGCAGCCAGAATCCTTGCGCAATACCATTACGCCCAGAGTAAAAGACAATCTCCCAGATTTTACTGAGGACGGGATTCCGGATGAAGTACTTCAGGGTATCCGGCGCATTATCATTACAGCATGCGGAACTGCCATGCACGCAGGACTGATTGGCAAAAATCTGATTGAAAAACTGACAAGGATTCCTACTACCGTGGAAATTGCCTCTGAATTCCGCTACCAGAATCCTATTTTAGATAAAGAAACGCTGGTGATTACCGTGTCCCAGTCCGGAGAGACCGCAGATACCCTTGCAGCCCTCCGCCTTGCCAGGGAACAGGGAACGCCTACTTTGTCCATAGTAAACGTAAAGGGTTCCTCCATCGCCAGAGAAAGCGATTATGTTTTGTATACCCATGCAGGTCCGGAGATTGCCGTTGCAAGCACCAAGGCATATACAGTACAGCTGGCTGCCATGTATTTGTTTGCATTCCGTCTTGCTCTGATAAAGAAAACCCAGAGCGAAGATACTATTCGTGAATATATGGATGCATTGCAGGATATTCCTGCCACCGCCTCCGCCCTGCTTTCTTATGATACACAGATTGAAAAAATCGGAAGCCGCTTAAAGAAAACCAAAAACTTATTCTTTATTGGACGTGGTCTGGATTATGCCCTCTCCTGCGAAGGTTCCATTAAGTTAAAGGAAATCAGCTATATTCATTCGGAAGCATATGCAGCCGGCGAGTTAAAGCACGGTACTATATCCCTGATTACGGATAGTGTTCCCGTGATTACCCTTGCCACCCAGAAGGATGTATTTGCAAAAACCATCAGCAATACCGTGGAAGTCCGCTCCCGGGGCGCAAAGGTCATTCTCATTGCCCACGCAGATGCACAGGTAGACGCCTCTTTGTGCGACCATCTGATTTTACTTCCGCCTATGGATGATATGTTTACACCCTTCGGTGCAGCCATCTGTCTGCAATACATCGCCTACTACGCTGCCGTTGCCAGAGGCCTGAATGTAGACCAGCCACGAAACCTGGCAAAATCTGTTACCGTAGAATAAAGATTCCTAATCCGGGTACGGGAAGGCATAGATTTATATTGCCGTTCCGCACCCGGATTTATAAGTGGAAAAATATCAATAATGATATTTCTTTTTCATGATTTTAAGAAAAAATGCGGTCACTATCACTGCCATTATGTCGGCGGCAACGATGGAAAACCAGATACCATCCACTTTCCAGAACAGGGGAAATATAAGGATTGCGACAATCTGGAACACCAGTGTCCTCACAAAAGAGATTGCTGCGGAAATACCCCCGTTGTTCAACGCCGTGAAAAACGATGAGCCAAAAATGGCAAATCCGGAAAACAAAAAGCAAAAGGAAAAAAATAGAAAATGCCCGGACCGTCAGCCTGAGAAGCCCCTTATCATACCCCACAAAGATATGAGAAAGCGGTCTTGCCAGCAACTGCGAAGCAGAAAACATCAAAATGGCAAATATACCAATCAATATCAGACTTTTCTTTAATAATCCCTTTAGTTCTTCATGATTCTCTGCCCCGAAATGAAATCCGATAATGGGTGCTGTTCCCACAGAATATCCAATAAATACCGCCAGAAAAACCAGGCTGACATACATCAGCACACCATATGCTGCAACCCCGTCTTCTCCTGCATATTTTAATAATTGTACATTGTAGAGCATGCCCACAATCGACATGGATATATTGCTCAAAAGCTCTGAGGAACCATTCAAACATGCTTTTCCCAGTGCCCTGCCGTCAAAGCGGGTCTTTCCAAGCCGCAGCAAGCTGCTGTTTGGAAACGCAAAATATATAATTGGAAGCAAACCGCCTGCACACTGGCTAAGCGCCGTTGCTGCCGCCGCTCCTTGAAGCCCCCAGTGAAATCCGGCTACAAATAAGGCATCTAACAACATATTTGTAACCCCTGCCGCAATAGTCACGAACAATCCAAGCGTGGGTTTTCCTGCAGTGGCAAACAGACATTGAAATTCATATTGGAGAACGAGTGCCGGAATTGCCAACAATATAATGCGTCCATAAATAATGCTGTCTTCCAGGAGACGTCCCTCCGCTCCCAGCGCTGCCGCCAGTGGACGGATATACACCATCCCCAGTACCGCCAGCACAATACCACAGACAACAGATATATAAACAATCATGGAAAACAGCTGCTTAGCTTTGTCTCCTTTCCCCTCACCCATGGTTTTTGCAATCAGGGCGCCGCCGCCAGTTCCAAACATAAACCCCACCGAACCCAGTATCATCAGAAACGGCATGATAAAATTTACCGCCGTAAAGGGCGTCTTTCCAACATAATTTGATACAAAGAAACCATCCACCACACCATAGACAGACGTGAATACCAACATAATCATTGATGGAAAAGTATATTGTAGCAGCTTCTTGTAATTAAAATGATCAGATAGTTGAATTTTCATTGGTTCCTCCTGTCGTATCGGCTATATGCTCCGCTTTTTCCCGGATGGATGGTCTGTTTACTGATGCCGGACAAATTGTAGTACGAAATCATGCTATTGTCAAGACACAGATATTGATTTCCGATGCAAAACAAAGTGTCGCATGCCGTCCCACGTCCACTTTTTATCTTGACAAACAGGTAACTTGTTACTATAATGATATGCAACAAGTTACCTATGGGAGGACTGCATGAAATTAGAGGATTTATTAACTAAATTTTCGGATACCACAGAGCACCAGCAAAAAGCAATCTTCAGCACATTATTTATTGCGGGAAATAAACTGCAGACGCTCTTTGATAACCACATTCCAGACATATCACTAAAACAATTTATGCTGCTGTCAATCGTCAGACAGTCGAAAACCCCATTAACGTTCACTCAACTGGGAAATCTGCTGGGCTGCTCAAGACAAAATATAAAAAAGTTAGCGGACGTCCTGATGAAAAAAGGCTTTATCACTATTCAACAAAGCCCCATTGACTCCAGAGCCATGTGCATTTGCACGACCAAAAAAGTGAATGACTATTTTCAAAATGATTTTTTCCAATACCAGGAAGAATTAAAGTACCTTTTTGAAGTTTATTCGGACAGAGAAATTGAAACATTATTTATGCTTTTGTCCAAGTTATATTTGGGAATAGAAAATTTAGAAAACAAGGTTTCCGACGATATAGCAGTGGCTACGGACGGAACAATTAAAAAAGGAGAATTTAAACTATGAAAACAATTGTAATTTATAATTCAAAGACAGGTTTTACAAAACGCTACGCCCATTGGATTGCGGATGCCACTGGGGCAGATTGTCTCGAGTTATCGGAAGTAAAAAAGAAAAATCTGTCCGCATATGAAGCCATTATTTTTGGCGGCTGGGCCTGTGCAGGCGGCATCAGTAAGCTTAGTTGGTTTAAAGGAAATATAGATACATGGGCAGATAAGAAACTGATTGTCTTTTGCGTCGGCGCAAGTCCTATGGATAGCCCGGATATTGAGCCTTCTCTCAAACATAACTTCACGGAATCCCAATGGGAAAAATTACATGTGTTTTATTGCCCTGGCGGATTGAATTATGAAAAAATGTCCACCCCATCAAAGTTGATGATGAAGATGTTTATAAAAACCCTGAAGGCAAAAAAGGACAAAACACAAGCAGACGAAGAAATGATAAAAATAATTTCCTCCTCTTATGATATTTCAGACAAAAAATATATTGAACCAATTTTAGAATGTCTGAAATAACATCATATACTCTCGCTTTACCTCTGCGTAAAAAACGCCGGAAATATGCAAAACATAGCGTTTATGCGCATTTCCGGCGTTTTATATGTTTTTATATGGTTGTTACAAACACAGGTTTCTTAGGCACGGCTGTTACTGCCTGCCCACTGCTCCCATATGCTTTCGTCTCTGTGGGTTCATATCTCTTTATGGCCCACGCCTTGTCAGATGTCTTTGCGGACTGGTTATTTCGCACCTTGAAATCCATGCTGCTTCCAGAAGCCGCTTTGGCTTTTTCCGCTTGCTTTTCTCTTAGAGTTTTATAAAATTGCTGATTCTCTTCCCGCTGTTTCTTGAGAGTTTCCTCTCTCTGGGCTTCTTCATCCTTGCGTTTTTCCTCCATCTCCTTTTGAAGCTGTTCTTCCGCAATATCTCTATATTTATTCGCCCGTTCAGTAAATTTTGTCATGTATTCTCCCGCCCGTTCCATAGCGGAAAGATTCCCATCCTGCACTACACTCTCACCTATCTCCTTAAGAATGGAATGCTTTGCTTTTTGCTCTTCCCCATGATATACCTGAAAAGGAACACCTGCGATTCTTATATTGGTATGGGCTCCAACAAGCCCTTCAATCACTCCTGCATTCATACCCATCGCCCTCCTAACATTCCCAGATGCTTACTATAAACAAGAGTTTCCTACTCGATAAATACAGTTTCACTTCTTACAGTATATCATAAGTTTCCTATTTATTCCACTATTCTTTTAAATTTTTTCAAAAAAACTCACACCGGAATTTCCACCACTCCCGTATGCTCAATTTCCATGGATTTTATCAGGATTTCCTGTCCCATTGCATCCAGATTAGAATATGATATTTTTTTAAGAATCCCCTGTTCAATATAAAATATTTTTTTGATAATACCTTCTTTTTTTGCAAATATCATAATATCACTAATCATCAACCCCTGGACAAGCCATGTCAGCATCGTGTCTTTTCGGTCACTGGTCACTCCCTTTTTAAAAACCGTCGTCTACATCTTCCGGTTCGGTTTTTGATAAAAAAACATTCTGTCCGAATTGCCTCCATCTGCAATCATTTCATACTCGCACTCCGAAGATAGATTGGAAATACTTGAAAAGCTCACTTTCAACACCAGTCCAAACTCCACTTCAAATTCATAATTTGGAATATAATCTTTGGAATCACCATCTATTTTCAACATATCCATTTTAAGATACCCTCTTCATCCCCTCATGGGCGATTTCCAACATTTCAATGGCAAT
>CAZSGT010000135.1:0-5820 GCA_964606215.1 uncultured Lachnospiraceae bacterium | reverse complement strand
ACAAAGGAGTACATAGAGGATCTCTGCAAGGCAGCGCCACTTCACGATGTGGGAAAAATCAAGGTGCCGGATGCAATCTTGCAAAAGCCGGGCAAGCTGACACCGGAAGAATTTGAAACTATGAAACGTCATACCACCTACAGCCGTAAAATTATCGATACGATTATTGGGGATATTGAGGACGAGCATTATGTCCGCATTGTGGGGGACATCGCCATGTATCACCATGAGCGGTGGGATGGCACAGGATATCCGGCGGGTTTGATGGGGGATAATATTCCGTTGTCAGCACGGATTATGGCGATAGCGGATGTGTTTGATGCCCTTTATGAGGAACGGTGTTATAAGCCGCCTATTCGTCCTATTGAGCGTATTATACAGATTATGTCAGAGGGAAGAGGGACGCAGTTTGATCCGGTAATCATCGACGTGTTTATGGAAATGCTCCCCATGATAAAAAAAGTACTGCATATTCAATAAAAGAAAGGCGAGGTAACTGTCTTGGAACAAAATCTTTTTGCAACGGAAAAACTCAATAAAAGGCTGGAACGGACTGTTATGATGGTCATGACCATATACTCTATTGCAGCATTGATTGCGGCATGGTTTTTGGAGTGGAATATCTTTAAGAAAGAAATTCTCATTGCGGCAATCGTTGCAGGTTGGATTGTCAGTGTCAATGAAATCTGGAACCATGAGACAAGAGCGAAATTTATTGCTTTGATGTCCTGGATTAATTATCTGGTTTTTGCCCTGAGCACGGAAAGCTTTCTCTCTATCTTTTCCGTGATGGCAGGGGTTATTGTTTTAATGGCTATTTTCTATAATCCACAGATTTTGTCTATGGGTTTGGTTGTCCCGGTTATTGTCTTTATCTATCACATGTTTATTGCAAAAACAATTGTCTTCTCTTCTGTGAATGTAGCTTTGCGGATTATAATGCAGATGCTGTCGGTTTATACCGTATCTGGTGTGGTCTGGATTATGATGCGCAGCCATCAGGAAACAAACGAGACACTGATGCAGAATATCAGCGAGTTAAAAAACGCTGAGCAGAGCAAAGATGATTTCATGGTAAATATTTCCCATGAAATACGCACTCCGATAAATGCCGTGTGCGGTATGAGTGAGGCTATTTTGCAGGAAGACCTTCCGATAAATGTCCGAAGAGATGTCATTGATATTCAGGCGGCAGGGCGAAATCTCCTGTCTTCCGTCAGTAACATATTGGACTTCTCTGAATTGGAAAGCGGCACGATGGAGCTGGCAGAGGAAAGTTACAACATTACCTCTACGATTACTGATATTATCAATATGACACTGACACTGGACAATGGCAGGGGACTGGAATTTATTGTGGATTGTGACGCAGATTTGCCCAGCAATCTGGTGGGAGACGAACAGAAGCTGCGGCGTATTGTCGTTAATCTGTTAGACAATGCATTGAAATTTACAAAGGAGGGTGGCGTGATACTCCGTATCAAAAAAAGAAAAGAGGAGTATGGCATAAATCTGATTATCAGTGTCAAAGATTCCGGCATTGGCATTGAGCGCAGCGATATGGAAACAATTTTTACAAGCTTTAATCAGGTGGATTCCAAGCGAAACAGAGAGGAAGGCGGTGTAGGACTGGGACTTGCCATTACCCAGGCATTGGTCCGCAATATGGGTGGTTTTATTACGGTAAACAGTGAGCCGGGAGTGGGCAGTGAGTTTATCTTTACCGTTCCCCAAAAGGTGCTGGATGAAACCCCGATTGTGTCCATCAAGAACCGGAACCATCTCTTTGCCATCTGCTATATCAATATGGAAAAATATAATTATTCCGTGGTCCGGGAGGGATATGAAAGCAGTATCCGCCATATTTCAGAGCAGTTTGGCATACTGTTCCGAACCTGTCGAAATCTGCCGGAGCTGAAACGTCGTATCGAAAGAGAAAAATATACTCATATATTTATTGGCTGGGAGGAGTATTGCGAAGACCGTAATTTCTTTGACCAGCTTGCTGAAGAAATTACGGTGGTGCTGCTTATGGAATATGAGCAGGAATTACTGGTAAACAGCAATATGCTGCGGATTTATAAACCATTTACAGTGCTGTCCATCGCCGCTGTATTTAATGGACAGAGGGTAATTCAAAATGACGAGCAGCATATGAGCCTGCACAACCGTTTTATTGCACCAAATGCTAACATACTGGTAGTGGATGACAATGCCATGAACTTAAAGGTTATGGCAAGGCTTCTTCTTCCTTATCAGATTAAGGTGACAACGGCAAACAGTGGACAGGAAGCCCTGGACAAACTGGATAAACATATCTATGACTGTGTATTTTTGGACCATATGATGCCGGAGATGGATGGTGTGGAGACACTACATAAAATCAGGCAGAAGCCGGGAACTTATTTCCAATCCCTCTCGATTATTGCCTTTACAGCAAATGCCATCGGAGGCGCCAGAGAGATGTTTCTGTCGGAGGGCTTTGATGATTTTATTGCAAAGCCTATCGAGTTAAGCGTGTTAGAACGTATGCTTCGCCGGTATATTCCGGTACAAAAACAGATTATTGTAGAGGAAGAAGAAACAGATATACCGAAAACCGGACAGGAGCAGAAAACCAAAAAGCTGGAAAAAACAATTGCCAGAGAGGAGAAGTCCGTTGCACGGGAAGCAGACGATTCCTCTTCAGCATCAGACACTAAGGGAATTGCCAAGCTGATTCGGGCTGGAATCAATGTGGAGCAGGGGATTTCCTATTGTGGAGACAGAGAGGGGTTCCGGGAGATTATTTCTGTTTACCACAAGGAAGGTGCCAACCGGAAACAGCTGCTGCTTAACTGTTTTGAGCAGGAGGATTGGAAGAACTATGTGGTTAACGTGCATGCTCTAAAGAGCAACTCCAAAGGGGTAGGTGCTAACGAATTGTCAGAGATGGCGTTAAAGCTGGAAATGGCAGGAAAAGAAAACCGTATCGAATATATTTTGCAGCATCACGAGGAATTGCTGCAAGCTCATGATGAACTTCTTCGGGTATTGGAAACCAATGAATTTATTTACCCGCAAGAGGAGCTGCAGCAGGAGGCTCTAGCTGAGGAGGATGTGGCAGAGGAGAGTGTGGCAGACGTTCATTTGTCGGAGAGCGAATCAGCGGCAGACGATTTGACGGGGCAGTCTTTGACTGAAGTGCTGACAGCATTGGAAGAACAGCTTTCTGAATTTGAGAGTGAAGGATTGGAAGATATTTTGAGAAATCTGGCGAATTGTCAATATCAGGATGTGCCACTGGCAGAGCTGGCAGAGCAAATCCAGGAAAAAACCGATGAATTTGATTTCCTGGGCGCAGCAGAATTATTGGATTCATGGCGGGACAGATTGCCATCGAATTCCTGAAAAATAGCTGCAGAATGGAGGTCAAAGTATGATTAAAAATATAAAGCATATCTTTCGAAAAGTATTTATAAATAATAAGGATTTACAAGAAAGAACCGTGCGCATGGTGTTGGCGCTGGCTTTTGCGGCCTCAGCTATTGGTATGGGGAGGGTAATGTTAGGAGCCAATCCGATTGTGCTGGCTGCGTTGATTCCCATGTTTGTGTTAGCAGGTGTTGCTTTTTTGGTTGCCACAAAATATAAGAGACCGAGAGCTGCATCCTGGCTTTTGGTTCTCAGTTCCAATGTTGTTTTTCTCCCGTTAGTTTTCATTTTCAGTTCCGGAAAGGACAGCGGAACACCGATTTGGTTTGTTCTGGGATTTATTTATGTTTTTCTGTTGTTTCAGGGATGGGAATTTTGGCTGGCATTTATTCTCTCAGCAGTGGCAGATTTTACTGCGTATATGGTAACTTACCTTTTTCCGGAAGCAGTACCGCAAGCACCCAGCCGTTTTTACAGTTTCACGGATTCCGGCATTACCTTATTGTGTATCAGCTGTTTTATTGGCTTACTGTTAAAGCTTCAAAAAGCTACCTACGAGAGAGAAAAAGCTTTGGCAGAACAGCAGAGGAAGGAAATTGAGCAAATTGCCCAGTCCAAAGATGCTTTTTTTGCCAATATGAGTCATGAAATCAGAACTCCCATTAACACGATTATCGGATTGAATGAAATGACACTCAGGGAGGACATTTCTGAAGAAATAGCAGAAAATGCCATTAATATCCAGAATGCCAGCAAGATGTTATTGACTACGATTAATGATATTCTGGATTTGTCGAAACTGGAATCGGGTAAGCTGGATATCGTGCCGACACAGTATGAAGTCAGCTCCATGTTCAGCGATTTGGTGAACCTGATTTGGGTTCGTGCCAATCAGAAAGAATTGGAATTTAAGGTAGATATCGACAAGGAAATACCGTCCATGCTTTATGGCGATGAAGTGAGAATCAAGCAGATTATAACTAACATCCTGACAAATGCAGTGAAATATACGGAGATGGGTTCCGTTACTCTTACTGCCAAGGGAGAACGTACGGCACCGGATGAAATATTGCTGCGTATTTCCGTGGAGGATACCGGTAAGGGTATCCGAAAGGAAGATCTGGCAGATTTATTTAATTCATTTAAGCGTGTGGATGAGAAAGAAAATCGTAATATAGAGGGTACAGGCCTGGGACTGAACATCTCTAAACAGCTGGCGGAAATGATGGGTGGAAAAATTACGGTGGATAGTGTTTACCATAAAGGCTCCGTATTTACCTTAGAATTGCATCAGCAAATCGTCAATGCAAGACCCATAGGAATTATTGACTTTGCGGCGCAGAAGCAGCTGAGCCAGAGAGAAAAATATCAGCAGAGTTTTATGGCGCCGGATGCCAGAATACTGGTGGTAGACGACAATTCCATGAACCGTATGGTTGCTGTTAAATTGCTCAGGGATACCAAAGTTACGGTGGATACAGCGGAGAGTGGAAAAGAGTGTCTCAAGAAAACGGCAGAAAATCAGTATCATGTTATATTGATGGACCACATGATGCCGGATATGGACGGGGAACAGACACTGAAGGCGGTGCGGGAGCAGACCAAGGGATTCTGCCAAAAAACGCCAATCATTGCCTTGACTGCTAATGTTATGACAAATGCAGATGAGATTTATCGGAACATGGGCTTTGATGCCTATCTTGCCAAGCCGATTAATGCCATGCTGTTGGAAGCAAGTCTTCTGAAATTCCTGCCGCAAGAGCTGATTGAATATATATCCGAGGATGAATCTGCCAATGAAGATGATGCAGGAATGATTAACCAGTTAAGCAGCGAACGGAAGAGAAAAATTGCCATAACTGCAGACTGTATCTGTGATTTGCCAAAGGACTTAATTGAGCGTTATCAGATTGGTATCATGTATTGTTATGTACATACCAAAGAAGGACGTTTTTGCGATATCTCAGAGGTTTCCTCTGACAGTCTGCTTGCCTATCTGCAGATAGAGGGGAATTATGCATATTCTTCCACTGCATCAACTTCGGAATACGAATTTTTCTTTGCTGATATGTTGGAAAAAGCACAGCATGTGATTCATATTACGGCAACATCAGACCTTAGTGGTGCTTATCCAAATGCGACACAGGCAAGCAAAAGCTTTGATAATGTGACGGTGGTGGACTCCAACCACATCAGCAGCGGGCATGGACTAATGGTACTCTATGCAGCGGCTCTGGCAGAGGAAGGCAAGAGTGTAAACGAAATCTGCGAGCAGCTGGCGGAATTCCGAGGAAATGTATTTTCCAACTTTCTGGTGCCAAGTACAGCCACACTGGCACGCAATGGTAAGGTCAGCAGCCTGGTGGATAAAGTATGCAGCACTCTCAATCTGCATCCGGTTCTATC
>CAZSGT010000134.1:0-5856 GCA_964606215.1 uncultured Lachnospiraceae bacterium | reverse complement strand
GCTGGTGGCATTGGGGTTAAGTATCATTTATATTTTTCAGATTTTCCTGACGGTGGGCGGTGTGACCAGATTTATTCCGTCTACAGGAGTGACGCTGCCGTTAATCAGCTACGGTGGAAGTTCTGTGCTTAGCACGATAATTATGTTTAGTGTCATACAGGGAATGTATGAGTGGAATATGGACGAGGTGAGCCGGAATGAAGAAAATACAAAAAAAGCAAAAGCTGGAGCAAAAGCAAAACGAAAAAAGAGGGATGAAAACGGATAAGGCAAAAGAAGCAGGCTCCAATGGTGAAATTGTCTGTATCACGTATATTTTTGTCCTGCTGTTTGGAGCTATGATGTTGAATTTTGTGTACTTTATTGTTCATGATAGCGAAACAGTTATTCAGAATGCCTATAACCAAAAACGACAGGAGATTCTGGAAAAGCAGGTAAGCCGCGGGGAGGTATACACGGCAGATGAGGTTTTGCTTGCAAAGAGCGGGGCAGGGGAAGTGGGCAAGAATATGGAGAGGCAGTATGTGTATGACAATATGTTCTGCCATGTGCTGGGGCGGACACTGAAGGGAGCCACGGGTCTGGAAGAGGCCTATGGCTTTAAGCTGCTGCAAAGCAGCATTAATCCTTTGATGCAGCTGAAAAGCGAAATTTCCGGCGAAAAGAAACCGGGGGATTCCCTGACCACAACACTGCAATTTGACATACAGAAGGCGGCATATGATGCCATGGGTTCCCATAAAGGGGCGGTGGTGGTGATGGAGCCATCAACTGGAAAGATTCTTGCCATGGTTTCCAAGCCGGACTATGACCCCAACAGGGTAAAAAACGACCAGTACTGGCAGAGCCTTCTCGACCAGAAAGATGAGGATTCGGCACTGTTAAACCGTGCCACAAACGGAGTGTACGCTCCTGGCTCCACCTTTAAGATTTTGACTACATTAGCTTATTTGCGTCAGGAGGACGATGTTTCCGGTTATTCCTATACCTGTCAGGGAAGTGATTATTTTTGCGGCAGCCGGGTGAAATGTTATGCCGGAGAAGTGCACGGCACCGAGGATTTACAGCAGTCCTTTGCCCATTCCTGCAACACATCCTTTGCCAATATCGGGACGGAATTAAAGCTTGGGAAATTCCGCAATTTATGTGAAAAGTTTTTGTTTAATCAGGATTTACCTGTGTCTTTTGGCTATACGAAGAGCAGTTTTGTGCTGGATAAGAACGATGATGCCGCCCATGTGGCGGAGACAGCAATCGGACAGGGAAAAACTACCATCAGTCCCCTTCACAATGCGATGATTGTCTCCACAGTGGCAAATGACGGGGTGATGATGAAACCCTATCTGGAATGGAAGATACAGGATGGCTATGGGCATGTGGTGGAAGAACGTCAGCCGGAGGAATACGGCAGGATAATATCTAAAAAACAGGCGAAGGTTGTGCAGAAGTATATGCGCAGCGTTGTCACGGAGGGGACAGCCTCCGGTCTTGCATATCAGAGCTACACGTCGGCGGGGAAGACCGGTTCTGCAGAATATGACGAAAAGGGAAATTCCCATGCATGGTTTGTGGGATATGCCCCGGCAGAAAATCCCGAGATTGCAGTCAGCGTTATCCTGGAAGGAGCAGGTACCGGAGGGGAATATGCAGTACCTGTAGCAAGAAGCATCTTTGATGCATATTTTAATACGACAGGAGAGTAGGGAAACTCTTTTCTTAGATTTTGTATTGTTCATTGCATTCTTTTGGTAAAAGCGGTATACTGATATCAGATATAGGATTCGGATGGATATCCGGATTAGAATAGAACGCACCCCAATTTCCAATTGGAGTAACAGGAGGAATTGCGATGATTGAAGCAACGAGCTGTGGCGGTGTGGTGATTTTCAGAGGAAAAATTTTGTTACTGTATAAGAACTATAAGAACAAATATGAGGGATGGGTGCTGCCAAAAGGAACTGTGGAGGAAGGAGAGGAGTATAAGGAGACAGCAGTCCGCGAGGTAAAGGAAGAGACAGGAGTACTTGCCAATATCATCAAATATGTTGGAAAGAGCCAGTATACTTTCAATACACCGGGAGATACCGTAAATAAGGATGTACATTGGTATTTGATGATGGCAGACAGTTATTACAGTAAACCACAACGTGAAGAGTATTTTATGGACTCCGGATACTATAAATTTCATGAGGCATACCATCTTCTGAAATTTGCCAACGAGAAGCAGATTTTGGAAAAGGCATATGATGAGTATGTGGATTTGAAAAAGAGTAATCTTTGGGGAAATCGTAAATACTTTTAGGTATAAAAGGATGGAAGACCACTTCGGTGGTCTTTTGCGTATTACTTCTATGAGAAGGGAGAGATGCATATGTTGGATAAGATTGATGTTGCAAAGAAACTTCCAGATGGGATGTCCGGAAAAGAGAGGGATGCCCTTGCCGAGCGACTGGGTCAGCTGCAGAGGGAATGCAAAGACGCTGGCATTCCGGTGATGGTAGTCTTTGAGGGATGGAGTGCTGCAGGAAAAGGGACGCTAATCAGTCGTCTGATACGTCCGTTGGACCCGAGGGGATTTATGGTGTATACTACCCAGAAACCGGGAAAAGAAGAGCTTTTGCGTCCATTTATGTGGAGATTCTGGACAAAAACACCGGAAAAAGGCAGGATTCATATTTTTGACAGGAGCTGGTACAGCCGTTCTGTGGAAGAGACACCCGGAAGAGAGATGGTGCAGTTAAAACAGCATTGGGAGGAAATTGTGGATTTTGAAAGACAGCTGCACGATGATGGAACGTTGTTTATCAAGTTTTTCCTGCACATTGACAAGAAAGAGCAGAAAAAGCGTTTTGATAAGTTGCTGAAAAAGAGGGAAACTGCATGGCGGGTGACGAAAAAGGATATGAAGTCCCACAAAGAATACGAGCAATATGCGGTTTTGTATGACAAGATGCTGATTGCCACAGACAGCAGCTTTGCGCCGTGGACCATCGTGGAGGCCACCGACCAAGATTATGCCACGGATAAAATTATGCGGGTAACCATACAGCGCATGGAGGAAGCGCTGGTACAGGTAAAGAGGAAGTCCGAACAGGCAAAATGGCAGGAGAGCCAGGAGGAAACGGAAATATTTTCCAATTCTGTGTTGGCGGGAGTGAATCCCGATATGCCAATGTCAAAGCAGGAATATAAGAAGCGCAGGAAGGAGCTGCAGGAAAGGCTGGCGCTTTTGCACAACCAGATGTATAAGGAACGGATTCCCGTGGTGCTTGCCTTTGAGGGATGGGACGCCGGCGGCAAGGGCGGAGCGATTAAGCGGATTACGGAGAATATCGACCCCAGGGGGTATGCGGTAATTCCCACGGCATCACCCAACGACATCGAGAAAAAACATCATTATTTGTGGCGGTTCTGGCGCGCCATGCCAAAAGCAGGCCATATGGCAATTTTTGACAGAACCTGGTATGGCAGGGTTATGGTGGAGCGCATCGAGGGATTTTGCAAAAAGGAAGAGTGGAAGCGGGCATACCGGGAGATTAACGCCATGGAGGCGCAGCTGGCAGCCAGCGGATGCATCGTGCTGAAATTCTGGATGCACATTGATAAAGATGAGCAGGAACGCCGGTTTAAAGAGCGGGAGAATACCCCGAACAAGCAATGGAAAATTACGGAAGAAGACTGGCGCAACCGCGCACGGTGGGAAGAGTATGAAAAAGCAGTAGATGAAATGATAGTAAAAACTTCCACTGATGTTGCGCCTTGGATAATCGTTCCCGGAAATTCCAAGTATTATGCCAGAATTAAGGTGTTAGAGACGGTAGTGGATGTTTTGGAAGAGCGATTTGGTTATAAATAAAAGTCGAATAAGGATGCTTGACATGGTTCTTTTTTTAGTCTATACTATGTCCTATAGAAAAGAAAAACGTATTTGTGGAAATATGAATATGATGCAAGGGAGAGTAAGATCATGGGAAATAATGTCTTAATAGTTGATGATGCAGCATTTATGCGTATGATGGTTAAAGATATTCTTACAAAAGGTGGTTATAACGTAGTAGGGGAGGCGGAGAATGGTTTAGTTGCCGTGCAGAAGTTTGCTGAGTTAAAGCCAGATTTAGTGACTTTGGATATTACGATGCCAGAGATGGACGGAATACAGGCACTTAAGAAAATTAAAGAGGTTGATGCGGCTGCCAATGTTATTATGTGTTCTGCAATGGGACAGCAGGCAATGGTAATCGAGGCGATTCAGTCTGGAGCAAAGGACTTTATCGTAAAGCCGTTCCAGGCAGACCGTGTTTTGGAAGCGGTTCAGAAGGTAATCGGATAGAACTTGCAGCAGCTTACATAAGCATAAGAAAACAAGGAGCTACCTGGACAGGTGGCTCCTTTTTATCGAATAGGAAATTCCTCCTATTCGATAAAAAGCTTCGCAAGGATGCGCACTCGCGCGAAGAGGTTGATGTCGCTTTAGCGACCGCGCTCGGCGCGAGAATTTCGCGAGCGAAACTCTTTTTTTATGCGAAGGCAAAGCAAGGATACTCTTTGCATAATCTATACGGATACATAAGTATTTTAAATGTGAGAAGGTATGTCTGCACACAAAAAAATAATGGAAAGAATCTACAAATTTTTGTAAGGATTTTGTAAGGGAAAAATAGTTGTCAGTTTGCCCAGGATATATTATAATAAGACTGATAACATTTGCTCGTAAACAAGGATTCGTATCAGAATGCGGGATTGGAGATAAGAGTATGAGTTTTTTAAAGATAAAAGCAATAGAGAGAATACAGGAGCCAGAAGAAACCGAAGAAAAGCAGAAGACATTTATTGGATTTTATAATTATACAGTGGTTCTTACATACCTGGGACTGGCTAGTGCAGTCTTTGGTATGTTTATCGCTATGCGCAAGAACATGGCAGGTTCCCTGATTTGTCTGATGCTGGCAGGGCTCTGCGATTTGTTTGACGGTGCAGTTGCGAAGACAAGAAAGCGTACCTTACAGGAGAGAAGTTTTGGTATACAGATTGACTCCCTGTGTGATGTTATCAGTTTTGGCGTTCTGCCGGCAGTGATTGCCTACAATGCCGGTGTCAATAAAGGGATGGGGATTTTTGTCCTGACATTTTTTGTGCTGGCAGGTGTGATTCGTCTGGCGTATTATAATGTTTTGGAGGAGGAGCGTCTCCGAAATGACGACCATTCTCCAAAATGTTTTCGTGGTCTGCCGATTACAACAGTAGCATTGACGATGCCGTTTGTTGCCATCTGCTGTATCAGCGAGAGATTTCCTCTTGCCCAGAGTTTTGAGGTAATGCTGGCATTTCTGGCAATTGCCTATCTGAGCAATGTACCGATTCGCAAGGTTGGGCGTGCCGGGCAGGCACTTATGATTCTTGTTGGTCTGCTCTTGTTTGTGGGTGTGCTCACATTGGGAGGACGGATTGCATAGTCAGGAGGAACCTGTGAAAAGTTTAGAGTTTTTATACCGGACAGTACCGGGCAGAATCTGTCTGAAATTATTGACACTGCCTGTGGTTTCCAGGATAGCGGGAGCGTTTCTGGACAGTCCGTTGTCGGTCTGTCTCATTCATCCGTTTATTAAGGCGAATCATTTAGACTTAAGGGATTACCGGAAGGTGCGGTTTTCTTCATTTAACCAGTTTTTTACCAGAAAACTGAAAGATGGCACCCGGATAATGGATGAGAAAGAGGAGAGCTTTATCAGTCCATGTGACGGGCTGTTGAGTGTATACGAGATTAAAGAAGATTCCAGATTTCATATTAAGAATTCGGAGTATTCGCTGGAAACCCTGTTGCAAAGCAGAAAGCTGGCAAAGGAATATGCCGGTGGA